>JAYTIZ010000054.1:0-17101 GCA_043731445.1 Gammaproteobacteria bacterium
GCCACCTTTAGGCTCCAGGCTTACTGCTAGACCTACCGCGGCCGGGGTAAACGGGCTTTGCAGCGCCAGTGTAAGCACGCTACGGTCATGCGTGGGTAACAGACCCAATGACACCGGTGCGGCATCATTCCCGGGCAGTAGCCATAACTCCAGCGACTTGTTGGCTTCAAGTTTGGGCGAGCTTAGCGAAGTCACTTCCAGGCGCGCGTTTTTAACATCGGCCCGCACCAGCCACACCGGTGCCCCGCCCTTATCCTGAATGACGGCTGCATAATCGGCAGTAAAGACGGGCTCGCGCTGTATTGGGTTGACCAGTAAGACAGCCAGGACCAGCGCCAGTGCGAAGCCTGCGATGGCTAATCCGCGCCACCAATTATTTTGCGTTGCCGGAATAGAGCGGTTGCGTTGCGCCTGAATACGCTGCTGCACGTTGCGCCATACTCGTTCCGGCGGCGCTACCGGAACGGTAGTACTATTCAGACCGCTGAGCGTGATTTCCCAGGCATGGACGGCCTCTGCCAGCGCGTCATCGGTGCGGATCAGGTGCGCGAAACGCCGCCGTGCACCACCGCGCAACGTGCCGACCACGAATTCGGCAGCGAGTTGATTGCGTAATTCTGGGTTGCGGTAATTCATGGCGTGAGGCACTGCTTGAGCTGTTGGAGGCCGCGGCGCAGCAGGCTTTTAACGCTTCCTAGCGGCGCCTGGAAGCGTTGGCTTAATTCTGCATGGCTATAGCCTTCCACGTAGGCGAGCGCGACATAGCGGCGCGCCATCTCCGAAAGTTGTTTAAGGCAGTTCACCAGCGTCTCACCCTGGCCATAGAAACTGAGGTCAGTCTGTTCAGCAGCCAAATTTTCAAGCAGATCGTCATCCAGAGGGTCAGTCAGCGCGCTGTCCGCTTGGCGGCGCAGCAGGTCCAAGCCCCGATAACGGGCGATCGCCGTCATCCAGGTCATTACCTGGGCTTTATGGGCCTGGTAATCACCGGCGCGATTCCAAATCTGGACATAGGCTTCTTGCATGGCTTCTTCCGCGAGTTCTCTCTGTCTTAATATACGCAGCAGAACGCCAAACAGATGCGGGGAGGTGAGACTATATAGCTCAGCGAAGGCGGATTCGCTGCGCAGCGCGGTCGCGGCAAGCAAGTTGGCTAATTGTTCTTGTTTTTCCATACCGAGCATCTATTTGGTCAAGTAAACCGTATAAGCTACATAGAGGAGAGTTAGCCCGTTACCGCCTGGGATGTGGCAGTTCCAGTTAGGTTAGCAAATTACTCGCCAAGTTTCAGCCTTGTAATCAACAGGAGTGAAAAATGAAGGCTATTTTGAAAGCAGCCCTGACAGCGTTAGCCCTGCTATGCGGTGCATGCAGTGCGCCGGGTGTGGATCATTATGCGGGAACCAGTCCAGAGCTGGATCTGGTCACGTTTTTCGACGGCGAAGTACATGCCTGGGGATTGGTGCAAGACCGCTCAGGTGAAGTGCTACGGCGCTTCAAGGCCGATTATAGCGGCCAGCGTAGCGGTGATACCGTGGTGGTGCGCGAACACACGGCGTATCTGGATGGCGAGATGGAAGATCGCACCTGGACCTTCAAGCGCACCGGTGAGCATAGCTACACGGGCGAGACCACCGATCTGGTAGGACTGGCGATGGCCAACGCTTACGGGCACGCATTGAACTGGAACTATACGTTTAAGGTGCGCACTAAAGACAAGACCTGGGAGCTGGATTTCGATGACTGGATGTACCAGATTGATGATAACGTCATCTTGAACCGTGTGACCATGCACAAGTATGGTGTGCGCGTCGGTGAGCTCACCGTCACCTTCCAGCGCGTCAAGTAAAGATTTATCATAACGATGATGATGAAAGATCTGCCGCGCCTGATCGGCGCGCTACTCACGACCACGGTGCTTACGGCATGCGTATCGGCACTCAATGCACTGACACCGTCAGACGGTTATCAGGCCAGCAAAGACATCGCCTACGGAAATTTCGACAGACAAAAGCTGGACGTCTATGTGCCAGCGGATGCCAAGGCGGGGCGTCCGGTAGTCGTATTTTTCTACGGTGGCCGCTGGAGCGGGGGTTCCAAAAACGATTATCTCTTCGCTGCGCAAGGCCTGGTCTCGCGCGGATTTATCGCTGTATTGGCAGATTACCGCGTCTATCCGGAAGTGAAGTTTCCGGGTTTTGTAGAGGATGCGGCGCAGGCAGTAGCCTGGACACGTGCACATATAAAGAGTTACGGCGGCGATCCACAGAAATTATTTATTATGGGGCACTCGGCGGGTGCGCATATCGCCGCGCTACTGGCCTTGGACAAACACTATCTGCACGACGTGGGCGGCAGCACGGACTGGTTGAGCGGCATGATTGGCCTGGCGGGGCCGTATGATTTTCTGCCCCTGGAAGACGCCGACCTGCAAGATATGTTTGGCCCACCAGAACGCTATCCTTTGTCGCAACCTATTAATTTTGCCAATGGCAGCGCGCCACCGATGCTGCTCATGCACGGTGAAGACGATCTTACCGTATGGCCTAGAAATACTATGCACCTCGCGGCTAAAATACGCGAGCAAGGTGGGCAGGTGAAGACCATCTATTATAAAGGACAGGGGCACGTGACCATCGTTAGTGCTATGGCAACGCTATTGAACAGCAAGGTCACAGTGCTGGATGATGCTGCGGCATTCGTGCGTGAACATATGAGTGCAGCGCAGAACAAGCCTCACGATGACGACTCTCAGATCAGCTCTGTCTATCAGGCTCAGCAATAATTAAAGCGGAAGATACAAGATTTGCGCAGGCTACCCCTATAGGGCTGTGGGGCGTGCCTGCGGTCGCTGTGGCGATGATGCTGGTCATCGTTGCCACAGGCACTAACCACATACTGTTCCTGTGGCTTAACCAGGCAGGTGCATTACTGAAGGATGATGTCTGGGCAAATTTGACCTTGCTGGGCGACAGTCTGGTTGCCATCGTTCTATTGTTACCATTCGCGGGGCGTAGGCCTGATATCCTATGGTCTGCGCTCATCGCGGCCATCCTTGCAACGCTTTGGTCGCATGCATTCAAAGGGATGCTGGGTGGGGCGCGCCCACCCGCTATATTTGCACCGGATACATTCCACCTTATCGGCCCCGCCTTGCGTGCCGGAACTTTTCCTTCCGGACATAGCACCACAATTTTTACGCTTGCTGGCGTATTGTGTCTGCAATTAAAAAAGATTTGGGTACGAGGTTTTATTCTGCTGCTCGCACTGGCGGTGGCCTTGTCGCGTGTCATGGTGGGAGTGCACTGGCCACTTGATGTCCTGGCTGGTGCTATGATCGGCTGGTTATCTGCGTTAGGAGGCCTGTGGCTCGCGGCCAGGTCGCCTTGGGTAATGCGGCCTGTCATGCAAATAATTATCGTGCTGCTACTGAGCTCTGCTGCACTCGTGATGCTGATATCACCCAATGTTCAGTATGCGCACACCCAGATACTGCAACAACTTATTGCAGTAGCCAGCTTGGGGATTGGGTTGTCTGGATTTATACCTTTCTTGTTACGAACACGCAGTCAGTAAGTTATTGCGTTACCTTGACCAGGGCAATGCCATTTTTAAGATAGAGCGTGTCGAAGCTTTTTAGCCTCTGTAAATTTTTTGATTTCGTAATAACAATGTCACCTGCCCGGGGTTCACGCTTTTCCACCAAACGCCTGGTGTAGACATTGAAGCTCGGGGTATTCAGATCCCACATTATTACCTTATAATTAGCCTGCTTTGCGATCAGCGCGGCATCCTTGATAGGCTGCTGCAGAAGCTGGCCGGCCAGAGGAACGATAAAAATGGAAAGCCCTAGTACCGTCACGGTCCCGCTAAGCAGCAGTTTATGTGCAAGGGCGATTTTTTTCTCAAGCATGAAATACAACGTCAGCACTAACGCAAAACCGAAAAATAGCTGATATGAAAACGAAAAATAATCTCCTGCGCTCAGCAAAATTGTTCTTAAAAAAGGATCGGTACTAGTAGATGCTTGAGAAGCGATAAACATGGGCACTAATAACAAGCTTGCGAATAGAATCGCTTGCGGCAGCAGCGCCAGCAGGCGCGAACGCAGCGTTGAGATATAAAAACTCATCAATATGAATACGGCGGGATAACCATAGACGATATAGTGATGTAATTTTGTCTGGGCAAAGGAAAAAAATACTATTACGAAAATAATCCAGATGCCAAGATAGACTTGCAGATCATCCTTAATAACATCTTTTATCCGAGTTAGCACCCGTAGAAAAGCAGAAGTATAGGGCAAAATTCCGATCAGTAGCACGGGAAGATAGTAGAGCATGCTACCGCTGTGATGTTGAAGTGGTGAGTTGAATCTCTCCAGGTTGTGCTTAAGAAAAAATCCGTCGATAAACGCCTGGCCTTCCTTTAGATATTGCGCGATGTACCACGGCGCGGCCAGTAACACAAAAATGAGAATTCCATAGGGATTAAAAATAGTTCGCAGCCATAATGTCAGGCGGCCTTTCATCAGAAAAAAAATAAAACTGACCACAAGGGGAATTAAAACCGCAATCGGGCCTTTGGTTAGAAAGCCCAGTGCGATGGCAGCAAAGCTTAGGTAAATATATTTTTTCTCTCCATTAAGGTAAAAAAGATAGATGCTGAACATTGAGCCGGTAATGAAAAAATTCAAGGTGGCGTCGGCAATGGCAGCCCTGGCGATAATCGACACCTGCAGCGAGCTGGCCATGATGAAGGCCGCCAGCAGGGCGGTTTCACTGTCTTTAACCCTTTTTACGAAGTAATAGATGAGGTATACCCAGAGCGTGGAGAACAATGCCGAGGGAAGGCGAAAGGCTAGCTCATTGATGCCCAGTACGCTAACGCTCGCGGCCTGTAGCCAGTAGATGAGTATCGGTTTGTCGTAACGTGGCACGCCATTTAGATAGGTAGAGATATAATCACCACGCACTAGCATCTCACGGGTAGCCTCACTGAACGCCCCTTCGTCCAGGTCAAACAGTGGCACGCTATGGATATTCAAAAAGAAGCTCACGAATACCGTGATCAACAGCAAGAGGCGCAGGCCGATTTCGGGAATAAGCAGAGGTTTCATTTCAGGACATTCATTGCGTCGGTAAGCTGTGGTTATACGTGTATTTACCTTCCATTTTAAGCTTATGCTAACATGCGGGAATACTCGCGCAGTACTGATTCTCTATGGCCGACACCGAGCAAACTATATTTCCCCATCGCCTGTCCCTGGTGATTCCTCTCTATAACGAGGAAGCCAATGTCGTGCCATTGCTTGCGCGCGTGCACGAAGCGTTAGCAATATACCCGCAGCCCTGGGAGCTGATCCTGATCAACGACGGCAGCGCAGACGATACCGAGCAGCGCATGCGCGATGGGTGTGCCCGTTACGGTAGCCACGTGCGTGGTATCAACCTGCAGCGCAATTTCGGCCAGACTGCGGCTATGCAAGCCGGTATCGAAGTCGCGCGCGGTGACGTAATTGCGACCCTGGATGGCGATTTACAAAACGATCCGGGCGACATCCCGCGCATGGTAAGCCGTCTTCTGCAAGAAGATCTCGACCTGCTGGTGGGTTGGCGCAAGGCACGCAAAGACAATTTCTGGCTGCGCACGTTGCCTTCACGCGTTGCCAATAAGATCATCGGGCGCATCACCGGCGTGCGCCTGCACGACTACGGTTGCAGTCTCAAGGTTTACCGCGCGCAAGTGATCAAGAGCGTGCGTTTGTACGGCGAAATGCACCGCTTTATACCCGCCTGGATGGCGACCACGACCCTCACCTCACGCATCAAGGAAGAGGTGGTTGGACATCAGGCACGTAGCCTGGGCACATCGAAATACGGTATTTCCCGCACCTTCCGGGTGATATTCGACCTCTTGTCGGTACATTTCTTCGTCCGCTTTAGAGATCGGCCAGGACATTACTTTGGCGCCATCGGTCTGTTCTTCGGGCTCTTGGGTTCACTCGCGCTGGGCTATTTGTTTGTGCTCAAGGTATTCCTGGGACAGGACATCGGCGCCCGCCCGCTGTTGCTGGCAGGTGTACTGTTTATGGTCATGGCCGTGCAGTTTTTGACGACTGGCGTGCTGAGCGAACTGCTGGCGCGTACCTATTTCGAATCAGGCAAGGCTACGCCGTATATTGTGCGCAATGCCGAGACTGTGAACCGTCCTGACGAATCCTCTTGGAAAAATCCACACTAATCGCTTTGGCAATGGCCTTATCACCCTTGCCTTGCGCTATAATTAGCCGCGCCAATTGCGGCGCGTAACACATCCTTATGCCATGACGTCTTATCCGGTGAGTTTATCGTTAGTCGTTCCGGTACATAATGAGGCCGACAATATTCAGCCCCTCGTTGCAGAAATTCGCGCGGCACTGGATGGTGTTGCAGAATACGAACTTATTTATGTGGACGATGGTAGTAACGATGCCAGCGTGCAACGCCTCACCGAACTGCGCGCGAATTTTTCGCAGCTGCGTGTTATCAGACATCAGAATAGCTACGGGCAAAGTACAGCAGTGATGAGCGGGGTCAAGGCGGCGCGCAGTGAGTGGATAGTCACACTCGATGGCGACGGTCAAAATGATCCTGCAGATATTCCGAAATTACTGGCGCTGCTGGATGATCATGCGCGACCCGATAATTTGCAGCTGGTGGGTGGCCAGCGCCGCAAACGCCAGGACAGTTGGTTAAAGCGGTTTTCTTCCCGTGTTGCCAACGCAGTGCGTAGCAGGTTGTTGAAAGATAATACGCATGATACCGGCTGTGGACTTAAACTATTCAGCCGAGCAGCCTTTCTTGCACTGCCACAGTTTGATCACATGCACCGTTTCTTGCCCGCACTGATTCTGCGTAATGGTGGGCAAGTAAGCTATGTCGAGGTCAATCATCGCGCACGCGTGCGCGGTAAGTCTAAATACGGCGTGTCTAATCGTTTATGGGTGGGAATCGTTGATCTGCTGGGTGTTATGTGGTTACAGCGTCGCATTAAACAGCCTGTGATTATTGAGGAATAAGGTATGGACAGTCAGCATGTTTGGTTGATCATCGGGTTTATAGGCCAACTGTTATTTTCCATGCGCTTTATCATCCAGTGGTTGAAAAGCGAGCGTAAGCAACGCAGTGTCATCCCGCTGGAATTTTGGTATTTTAGTATGGCAGGAGGTGTGGTATTGCTAACCTATGCAGTGCATAAGCTTGACCCCGTATTTATCGTGGGTCAATTGGCTGGTTTGTTCGTGTATGCCCGTAATCTGCACCTGATCATACGTGAAAAGCGTAGGCTGAACATAAATATTCATGCACCAGAAGGTAAGTAAGCAGTGCCGCGACCAACCAATCTGAAGCATCGCCTCCTTGTATCCCTAGAGACTTGGTTGGTAACGCTAGATGTCCTTTATGTTCAAGCATAAGTATAGTCACCTTCTTGCCATTTTTGCTTTTGTTGTGAGTCTGGTCATTATCTTTGGATGGCTGGGCCAACTTCCACTGACGCAGCCGGACGAAGCGCGAAACGCCGAAGTTGCACGAGAGGTACATCAGTCAGGTACCTGGCTTATCCCAACATACAATGGCCTGGCCTATCTGGATAAACCGATTTTTTACTTCAAAACGGTTGCACTCTCATTCTCGATTTTCGGGGAATTACAAGGCGCTGCCCGGTTCTCATCCGCAGTTTTTGGCTTCCTACTTCTTGTTGTTTTATTCACTTTCTGCAAACGTGAATATGATATCCGCACGGCCACACTCGCTGTTCTCATCGTCGCCACGACGCCGCTTTACTTCGTGTTCAGCAGGTTGGTTATTTTCGACATGACGCTTGCATTTTTTGTGTGCACGGCAATTTTCGCGAGTTACCACGCTGAGACAAGAGAAGGACGCGCCAGGTCGTACTGGTATCTCATCGCAGCAGCAGCGGCGGGAGCCGCAACACTGGTAAAAGGGCCTATCGGGTTTATTATTCCCACTCTGGTAATCTGGGTATTCAACTGGCTTGACGGTCGTAAGGGCGCCATGAAACGCTTTCTTGCATGGCCCAACTTGCTACTGTTCAGCGCAGTCGTACTTCCCTGGTTTGTGGGAGTAACGCTCATTCATAATGATTTTCCCTACTACGGTATCGTCAAAGAGTCACTACAACGTCTTACCACCGACGAGTTTCATCGCAACAAACCCTTCTACTTTTTCGGACCGGTAATCGCACTTTCCTTTTTGGCGTGGAGTATATTGCTGCCGGAGTCAGTGATAACAGCCTGGAAACTACGCGCAAAATGGTCGAGCGCTGATCGTCTGTTTATCGTTTGGGCTATCGTCGTGGTACTGTTTTTTTCGATTTCACAATCAAAAGTACCAAGTTATGTTCTGAGCGCCGTGGTTGCATTGGGGATTTTGACGGCGCGCACTTTTATCTATGCATTCGATAACAGAAATGGACGTGCGGCACGCATCGTGCTGCATGGGACACTTGCCTTGGCACTCGTATCTACGGTGATTTCACTGGTGCTCGCGGTTTACTTATTTAGACCGGAAATGCTGCAGCAGCTGCTTAATATCCAAAACGCAAAATCTGCACTATTTGCTCCAGCGATTGCTCCAATGGCCTATCTACTTGCTGTTGTTGCTTTTTTGGCATATATAGCCCTCGTGTTACGTAACGCGAGATTTGCATTCGCAGCGTTTCTCGCCTTCCCGCTGCTGTTGATGACAGTCGGGCATAGTGTATTTTCAGTTTATGCCGATAAGCGCTCGGCACGAGCTCTTGCAGATCAGATACCCACGCTCACGCAAAATACTGAAATCGCCTGTCTTGAATGTTTTCCAAGCGGCCTCGATTTCTATCTGCATCGCTATGTGACAGTGCTAAGTAAGGATGGCGTAGAACTATCAAGCAACTACATACTCTTTAGGTTAAAAACGGCAAAAGTTTGGCCAGATACAATCGTGCCACTTGCGGAACATAGGCGCTGGCTAGCAACGCGCAATCATCCGGTTTACTTGATGGCAGATGATGATGAACTCCCACAGCTCAAGGCTATTGCTGCGGCAGCTAATACAGATATTCAAAAACTCACCAGAGACTACTGGGGCGTGCTTCTCCCAGCAGCTACTCAGAACTAACATGTGCGGTATCGCTGGCAGCGTAGCCTTTTCTGGAATATCAAATCATGATGCTGCCGTAAATCACGTTAAATCCATACTCAAAGCGCTCGCACATCGCGGGCCTGACGAGTCTGAAATCGTAGCGGATCATTGCGCCGTACTGGGCGCTGTTAGGCTGGCGATTCGTGGCTTGAATGATGGTGTGCAGCCGATGAGTAATCGTGACAGCGGCGTGGTGGTGATATGTAATGGAGAGATTGATAATCACCACGAATTAAGAGATTGGCTGGCCCAGCGCGGCCGGGTTGTCGAGCAGGCAACAGATATCGCGGTAATTCCCGGGCTATACCTGGAGCTTGGTGATGCTTTCATCGAGCGCCTCATGGGTGTATTTGCCATTGCGATCTGGGATCCTCGTTACAAGAAGTTGATATTGGCACGCGACCGGGCAGGAGAACGTTCGCTATTTTTTTCGATAGAAAATGGTGAGGTAAATTTCGCCTCAGAAATTGCAGCGCTTACCGTGAACAATCGCTCCTCGCTTGATGTGAGCAAAACCGCTGTGAAAGGCTATCTTCAACGCGGTTTTTTTACCGCACCGACGACACCCTATAACAAGATACAAAAAGTCATGCCGGCGGAAGTTGTCACGATGGATATTAGCGGTGTTCACCGCAAGTGTTATTGGCACTGGAACATCGCAACCATGCCAAAACGCCCCGCCTCATTGGATGCTTTCGACAAAATATTTAGAGAAGCGGTGCAGAGGCAGAGTGAAGTTGAGGTTGATTATGGGTTGTTCTTGAGTGGAGGCATCGACTCTTCGTTAGTCGCTGCGGTGGCAAGGAGTGTGCGTCCGGAGAAACGTCCAAAATCATACACTGTGCGTTTTAATGAAACGTCTTTCGACGAAGGAAATAGCGCTGAACAAGTTGCACAGACTCTGGGGGTTGAGTCCATCCCCGTTTGGGTGCAGCCGACTGATTTCCCAGACACCATCGCCGAACTCATCAAGCTTACCGGTGAACCGCTGGCCGATCCGGCGTGGGTACCAACGGCGCTGCTTGCGCGCCGCGCCGCGCAGGATGTACGTGTTGTGTTAGTGGGAGAAGGAGCTGACGAACTCTTTGCGGGTTACCCCACGTACATCGGGGTTCAGTTGGGTGAACGTTATGCCCGGCTACCAAGTTTTCTAAGGTCAGCCATCAGGCATACTGTGGAACTCTGGCCCTTAACGGAGAAGAATATGACCGTCTCTTATCTCCTTAAACGCTTCGTCCAGGGTGAGCAATTGCATGGCCTTGCACGCCATTTACTATGGACGGCTAATATATCCCCTACGCTTATCAAACGACTCGGTATGGCCCCAGGAGAAATGCCTGCCGCTGGCAGCGCACAACAATCGCTTCTCGATATTGTTCAGCGAAACGATTTAGAGACCTCTCTCGCCGAAGGATTATTGGCCAAAGCGGATCGTGCAGGCATGTGCTCGGCCCTGGAAGTACGTGCACCTTTTCTCGATAAGGCAGTTATGGAGTTTGCTGCGGGATTACCTGTTCGGGAACGGGTAAATGGACTGGCAACGAAGGTCTTTCTCAAGCGTTACGCGCTGCGCTATCTGCCAGCTTCGATTGTGCACCGGCGCAAGCGGGGCCTTTCTGTACCTCTCGCGAGTTGGCTGCGTGGCCCTCTTTACGAATGGGCACAGTCGCGGCTTCATTCAGATCTACTTGATGATGTGGGTGTTAGCAGCCGCGTCGCACTGGAGTTGCTAGAGGAACATCGTCAGCAGCGTACTGATCATGCCCGAGCGCTTTGGACACTCATCGTGCTAAGTGAGTGGCTGGCTTGGGCTTCAAGCCGCGTCACTGATGGTGTACAAAAGAGTGAGCCTAGCGATATCAAGGCGAGTGACAATTTGGGTTTGTGGAAGCGAACGCAGAAAAATCATGCCGCAGAAAATTAACAGCGGTTCCTCCCATGGGTCATCTCAGGTCCAGTTTCTGCTTGCAGCAGGATTATGCCTGCTGCTCGCACTGGTCTCCCTTTACACGCGTCCGCTCTGGCCGATTGATGAGACGCGCTATGTATCGGTCGCCTGGGAAATGTGGGCGCGCGGCGATTTTCTGGTTCCCTATCTGAATGGTGAACCCTACAGCCATAAGCCGCCGTTGCTGTTCTGGTTATTCCAGCTGGGCTGGTGGGTGTTCGGCGTAAATGAATGGTGGCCGCGCCTGGTGCCAGCGCTATGTGCTGTTGGTAATCTTTTTTTAGTCGTCCGCCTTGCTCGCTTGCTCTGGCCGACGCAAGAAAAGCTGGCGCGCTACACACCGCTACTGCTCCTCGGCTGTTTGTTATGGACAGCCTTTGTCGCGATCACCCTGTTTGACATGCTGCTTAGTTTTATCGTGCTGCTCGGTATGCTCGGCACACTCCATGTCTGGCGCTACAGCGGCATACGCGGCTGGCTGTTACTCGGCCTGGCTATCGGGCTGGGTATGCTGGCCAAAGGCCCAGTGATTTTGCTGCACACGCTGCCAGTGGCCGCGCTCGCGCCGTGGTGGGCGGTGGAAAATCGCCCGCTGTCCTGGGTACGCTGGTACGGTGGCATACTTGCTGCGCTGCTGTTGGGCAGCGCGATCGGTTTATGCTGGGCCATACCCGCCTCCATCTCCGGTGGCTCTGTCTATCGGGACGCTATTCTCTGGGGTCAGACGGCCGACCGGATGGTGCACTCATTTGCACATCTTGAGCCGTGGTGGTGGTATCTACCGCGTCTTCCGTTACTGATATTCCCGTGGCTACTTTGGCCGCCTTTATGGCGCGGTATCCGGCGCTTGTGGGCAGACTCACGCAACGGCGCGCGCGATAGCGGTGTGCGTTTTTGTCTGGCGTGGCTGGTGCCTGTGTTTATGGGCTTCTCACTCATCAGCGGCAAGCAGGAACATTACCTCTTACCCTTGCTACCGGCCCTCGCCCTGTTGATGAGCTACATATTATTCACCGTGCCAACCGAAGTGCGGCGCATGGATGCTTTGTTGCCAGCGTTAAGTTTTATCGCCATAGGTATTGTGCTGCTTCTTGCGCCTTATCTGGCACCGCGATACCCAGGCTTGCCCTGGGTAAGCCAGATTCCGCCGCTAGCAGGTACTGCGCTTGTGCTGTGCGGTGTAATGCTCGTAGCGGTTGTACCAAAAAATGTAACGCATGGCTTAACGGCGCTTATGCTGAGCAGCGTGTTACTGGTGGTGATGGTGGAGTGGGGAGTGGTTCGAGTTATCGCACCCAGCTATGATCTTAAGGTTATAGCTGAGCATATTAATAGTCTGCAACAGAGCGGCCATCGTATCGCTCATGTCGAAAAATACTTCGGTCAGTTTCATTTTTCGGGTCGCCTGCAACAGCCGCTGGATGTTATTGATCGCAAAGACGTGTCTGCCTGGATAGCACGCTATCCAGATGGTTTGGTGATCAGCTATTCCGACTCCTGGCGCCCGGATGGTAACGGCAAACCCGAATACACGAGCCCTTACCGGAGCATTAGTCTGATGCTCTGGGCACGCGACGCTATTTTACTCGACAGCAAGTGAGTAACGCGTGGCTAATACCCCTTTCCGTGGTGCTCACAAGATCGGCCGCAATGCCCCATGCTTTTGTGGCAGTGGTCGTAAGTTCAAGCGCTGTCATGGTGGAGTGCAGCATACGCCCCCAGCCCTGATTAGCCGCGGGGTCGAAAAGGATATCATCGAGCAGGGCCGACGTAATTTCGAGAAGCACAAGATCAAAGAACTCCAACGCCAAAAGCAACAAGGGTTGGGCAGACCGATTATCTCGATAGATCACAAGGGATACCGCTTCGTCGCCATCGGCGACCAAGTGCACCCCGGGAAATGGAAGAGCTTCCCGGATTTTCTGGCCGATTACATCAAGCAGTTATTGGGTAGCGAATGGGGCAATGCTGAGATTGCAAAACCCCTAGCAGAGCGTCATCCTCTAATGCAGTGGTACGATAGGACCTGCCACCTTCAGGTTGCGCACGCCAAGGAACCAGATACCTTATTTGCCATGCCCATCACAGGTGCGGTATCGGCTTATAACCGGCTAGCGTATAACCTGTATCTCATCGCCCACAACGGCAAGGACATCCAAACCCGACTCATCACGCGACTGAAGAACAAAGAAAATTTCCAAGGCGCATTCTTTGAGACCCAGGTCGCTGCATGGCTCATAAAGGCTGGTTTTGAGCTGGAGTTTGAGGATGAATCGGACAGAACATCAACGCATTGTGAATTTACTGCTACCTACACGGCAACTGGCGAACAATATTCCGTTGAAGCAAAGTCGCGAAAAACCCAGTCTACCGGTTCTTATAAATTAAAGGTGGGCCGCCATCTCTACGAGGCTCTTAAGAAGAAGGCGAATCACAAGAGACTAATTTTTATCAACCTCAACGAATCACTGGATACACAAGTAGCAGCAGACATCGTCATTGAGAAAGCAGAGCGCATTGTAAGTCAGTCGGAAGAAGGATTGGAAATAGATAACAAGCCAGCACCCGAAGCTTATGTTTGCATAACAAACATGAACGACCAGTACGCACTTGATACGTCTGCTCTCACTACAATGATCTCATTTCGAGGTTTTAAGATTCACGACTTTATGGGGGACGAATTCCCATCGTTAAGGGAAGCAGCGCGGGCACGAGAACGCCACTGGCCCATGTTCCAGCTATTCAAATCTTTGGAAGAGCATCGCGAGATTCCACAAACATTCGGCGGCGAGTTACCTTCGGAGGTTTTTGTTCCCAACCCCCTGCCAAAGCTACAGGTAGGGCAGTTATATGCTGTACCCGGCCCTGATGGGGTGGAAGTCAATGCGGAGCTTATGCAAGCAGCGGTCGTGAATGATAAGGCTTATTGCATCCTTCGTGATCCGGTGACCAACAAATCCTGGATAGGTACGTTTGACATGACACCTGATGAGTTAGCCGACTATGTCACGCACCCGGACACCTACTTTGGTGTCTATCAGCGGCAAACCCGAACCGTAGAGACCGCGATGGAAATGTTCGATTTCTTCGTCGACGGTTATCGGGATACCTCGAAGGAACGGCTAATAGAGCTACTATCGAATCACGCTAATCAAGGAGGTCTACACGCTATGTCTCAGAAGGAACTGGTGGAGCTACTTGCTGAGAGCTATACAATGAGCATGATTGCACAAGGCTTTGCCGTTAAGCCGTCATGTAATAAGCGACGCGATCCGCCGACAAAATAAGCGGCTAGTTACCTATCTTGCGATATCAAGTTTGAGAATATCTGTTTCAGGCCATTCAGTCAGAATGGCATGACCGTGAGTAAATTGAGCCAATGCTTCACTGTTTAATTTTTTAATAGGGAAAAGCGATGCAACTCGCGTCACTGCGCCTGAAAAAGAATGAAGACCGCCGCCTGCGCGCAGGCCATCTCTGGGTATTTAGTAATGAGGTGGACGTCGCACAAACTCCACTCACAGGTTTTGAGCCCGGCCAGCCAGTCGTCATACAAGCAAGCAATGGCAGCATCCTCGGCAACGGCTACGTTAACCCGCACTCGCTGATTTGTGCGCGTCTCATCAGCCGCGATTCTAGATATGTTTTAGATCGTGCACTGCTGCTGCAGCGTCTAAGTAGTGCACTGGCGTTACGCGCGCGCTTGTTCGATCAGCCGTATTACCGTTTGGTGTTTGGCGAGGGCGATGGTCTGCCGGGTCTAGTGGTGGATCGTTTCGGCGCTGTCTTAGTCGTGCAGATCACCACGGCTGGCATGGAACGCGTGAAGGATGAGGTTGTCAGCGCTTTACAGGAAATCCTGCAACCGCAAGGTATTCTGCTGCGCAACGATAGCTCCAGCCGCGCTCTGGAAGGTTTGGAGAGTTACATCGAGACTGCATCGGGCAGCGTGCCGGAAAAAGTATTGCTCGAAGAAAATGGTGTGACGTTTGAAGCACCGCTGTTAAGTGGCCAGAAGACCGGCTGGTATTACGACCACCGCCTGAACCGCGCGCGCATGCAGCGGTATGTAAAAGATAAAAGCGTGTTGGATGTGTTCAGCTACATCGGCGGCTGGGGTGTGCAGGCCGCAGTGGCCGGAGCGAGTGAGGTCATGTGTGTTGATTCTTCGCAACCGGTGCTGGAGCAATTAGCCCACAATGCCAGGCTCAATAATGTAGATGCTCGAGTGCAGACGAGGCAGGGTGATGCGTTCGATGTGCTCAAAGCCTTACACGCTGAGCGCAAAAAATTTGATGTGATCGTGCTCGATCCACCGGCGTTTATCAAGCGTAAAAAAGATATTAAGCAGGGCGTGCAGGCCTATCGCCACCTTAATCAGTTGGCGCTGCAAGTATTGGCCAAGGACGGCATACTGATCTCGGCGTCATGCTCTTTTCATCTGGAGTCCGCCACGTTACAAGATGTATTGCTGCAGGTCAGCAAGGCTGACCGCACTCTGCAAATCCTTGAACAGGGTGGGCAAGGGCCGGATCATCCCATCCACCCGGCTATCCCGGAAACGAGTTATCTCAAGGCTTTTATCACACGAGTTACCCCTACAAACCCGGCCCTTTGATAGGGAAAATTTAAGCAAATCACTATAAAACTTCCCCCCGCCAGCAAGCTGTTAGATAATGAGGGCCCATGCTCAATTACCCCAATATAGACCCCGTCGCCATCCACCTCGGTGAATGGCATCTCCCCTTGCTGGGCACGGTGCATCCCGGCGTACGCTGGTACGGCCTCATGTATCTGATCGGCTTTGCCGTAGTCTGGTGGCTCGGTACGATGCGCGCCAAACGGCCTAACTCGGGTTGGCAACCCGCACAGATCGGCGATCTGGTATTTTACGGAGCCTTGGGCACAGTGTTAGGCGGACGTATCGGCTCCACGTTGTTTTACAACTTCCCCGGATTCATCGCTGACCCCCTCAGCTTTTTTAAGATATGGGAAGGCGGCATGTCTTTCCACGGCGGATTGATCGGCGTGTTGCTTGCACTGTGGCTATATGGCCGCCACTATAAAAAAAGTTTCTTTGAGATCACTGATTTTGTTGCGCCACTTATCCCCATCGGTCTGGGTGCCGGGCGTATCGGCAATTTCATTAACGGTGAATTGTGGGGCCGTGTTACCGATGTGCCCTGGGGGATGATTTTCCCCAACGGCGGATCGCTGCCACGTCATCCTTCGCAACTCTACCAAGCTTTTTTAGAAGGCCTGGTCTTGTTCGTCATATTGTGGTTCTACTCCAACAAGCCTCGCCCGACCATGGCAGTGTCCGGATTATTTTTGATAGCGTATGGCGTTTTCCGGTTTTTGGTAGAGTTCGTACGCGAACCCGATCAACAACTGGGCTATCTCGCCTTCGGCTGGCTGACCATGGGCCAGCTACTCTCCGCACCGATGATTTTGTTTGGTCTGTGGTTGATGTGGCGGGCGTACCGGAAGGTGGGTACAAAATGATATGCAACAGTATCTGGATTTCTTAAGACACATCCGCGCGCACGGTGTGCGCAAAGATGACCGCACTGGTACTGGCACGCTCTCGGTGTTCGGTTATCAGATGCGCTTTAATCTTGCCGAAGGTTTTCCGCTTGTCACCACCAAAAAACTGCACCTAAAATCTGTTATCTACGAAATGTTGTGGTTTTTGAACGGCGATACCAATGTTAAATATCTCAACGATAACGGCGTGCGTATCTGGAACGAATGGGCGGATGAGCAGAGTGATCTCGGCCCTGTTTATGGTGCACAGTGGCGTAACTGGAAAACAGCAGATGGCCGCGTCATAGATCAGATCAGCGAGCTTATTCAGCAGATAAAAACCAATCCCAATTCACGCCGCCTTATTGTCAGCGCCTGGAACGTTGGCGAACTCAATAAGATGGCGCTGGCGCCGTGTCACGCCTTTTTCCAATTTTATGTC
>JAYTIZ010000055.1:0-26362 GCA_043731445.1 Gammaproteobacteria bacterium
TTCGGCGATGGCCCGCTGCATGGAGCCAGTGATTTTATCGGCATACATGATGGCGCCACCATTGATGTGGCGCGCCGCGCGCCCAACGGTCTGGATGAGCGAGCGTTCCGAACGTAGAAAGCCTTCCTTGTCTGCGTCGAGAATGGCCACTAAAGAGACTTCGGGCATATCCAGCCCTTCGCGCAGCAGGTTGATCCCAACCAATACATCAAATTCGCCGAGGCGCAAATCGCGGATGATCTCCACGCGTTCCACGGTGTCTATGTCGGAATGCAGATAGCGTACTTTCACGTCATGGTCGGCAAGATAATCGGTGAGGTCTTCGGCCATGCGCTTGGTTAGCGTTGTGACCAGCACCCGTTCATGCACCTTTACGCGCTTGTGGATTTCTGAGAGCAGGTCATCCACTTGCGTGGTAGCCGGGCGTATCTCAATTTGGGGGTCTACCAGTCCGGTGGGGCGCACGACTTGCTCGACCACCGCGCCGGCATGCTCAAGTTCGTACGGGCCGGGTGTGGCGGAGACGTAAATCGTCTGCGGTGCCTGGCGTTCAAATTCGTCAAAGCGTAACGGGCGGTTGTCCAGCGCTACCGGCAGGCGGAAACCATACTCCACTAAGGTTTCCTTGCGCGAGCGGTCGCCCTTGTACATGCCGCCGATCTGAGGAATGGTGACGTGGCTTTCGTCCACGACCAGCAAAGCATTGGGCGGCAGATAATCAAACAGTGTGGGTGGCGGCTCGCCGGGTTTGCGTTTAGATAAATAACGCGAATAATTTTCAATGCCAGAGCAATAGCCCAGTTCCATGATCATTTCAATGTCAAAGCGGGTGCGCTGTTCCAGGCGTTGTGCTTCGACGAGTTTATTAGTGTCATAGAGTTGCGCCAGACGTTCGCGCAGATCTACTTTCATCTGCTCCACGGCTTCGAGCAAAGTCTGGCGCGGTGTGACGTAATGGCTTTTGGGGTAGATAGTAAGCCGAGGCGTGCGTCGCAGAATTTCGCCGGTAAGCGGGTCAAAAAACGCGAGTCCCTCAATCTCTTCATCGAACAGCTCAACACGCACCGCTTCGCGGTCGGAATCGGCGGGGTGGACATCAATGACTTCGCCACGCACGCGGTAAGTGCCACGTTGGAGTTCGATATCGTTGCGCGTGTACTGCATCTCGGCGAGCCGGCGCAGGATGAAGCGCTGATCTATCTTGTCGCCGCGCTTTAAGTGCAAGACCATGCCAAGGTATGACTGCGGATCGCCCAAGCCGTAAATTGCTGAGACAGTCGCGACGATAATCGCATCTTCGCGTTCCAGCAGCGCCTTGGTGGCGGACAGGCGCATCTGCTCGATGTGCTCGTTGATCGAGGAGTCTTTCTCGATGTAGGTGTCCGAGGAAGGCATATAGGCCTCGGGCTGGTAGTAATCGTAATACGAGACGAAGTATTCCACGGCGTTATGAGGGAAAAATTCGCGCATCTCGCCGTACAACTGGGCGGCAAGCGTTTTATTAGGGGCCATAATCATGGCCGGACGCTGCACGGCCTGGATCACATTGGCGATCGTAAAGGTCTTGCCAGAGCCAGTCACACCCAGCAGCACTTGCCCAGCTTCGCCATGCTGGATACCCTCGACCAGTTGCGCAATCGCCTGCGGCTGGTCGCCAGCGGGTGCAAAGCTGGAATTAATTTTAAAACTTTGGCTCATTAGGCATTCTGATAAGGCGGGGATTCCAGTATATTACGCCATTACATTACTAATCTGCATGTCGCTGATTAGGTTGGCAGATATCAACAATAAGTTTACCCCATACTGATGGGATGAACTTAGGTGTAGGGTGACAGCATAGTCATCTTCGCTTGCTTGCAGGAAGGGGAGTTCCAGATTGGACGTACCATTATCACGACGAGTTCAAAATATTAAGCCTTCGCCCACGCTGGCTGTTACGGCGCGCGCGGCGGCGCTTAAAGCAGCGGGCAAAGACATCATCGGCCTGGGAGCAGGCGAGCCGGATTTCGATACGCCGGAACATATCAAGCAGGCCGCTATTAAGGCCATCCATGCCGGTTTCACCAAATATACTGCTGTGGATGGTACCGCAGAACTCAAAAAAGCCATTATTGATAAATTTGCACGCGATAACGGCCTGAGCTACGCGCCCCATCAGATACTGGTATCTGTCGGCGGCAAGCAAAGTTTTTACAATCTTGCCCAGGCGCTGCTGAATGCGGGCGACGAAGTTATTATTCCTGCACCGTATTGGGTGTCGTATCCCGATATGGTGTTGCTCGCCGAAGGGGTGCCGGTGATAGTCTCGGCAGGTCTCGAACAGAATTTCAAGATCACGCCTGCACAACTGGAAGCTGCCATTACGCCCAAAACGCGCTTGTTAGTGCTCAACTCACCTTCGAACCCAACCGGCGTAATGTACAGTAAGGCAGAGTTCTCCGCTTTGGGTGATGTGCTGCGCCGTCATCCACAGGTATTGATCGTGAGCGACGATATCTACGAGCACATCCTGCTGGCCGATGAACCGTTTTGCAATATCCTCAACGCCTGCCCGGATTTGTACGAGCGCACCATTGTCATCAATGGCGTTTCCAAAAGCTACTCGATGACCGGCTGGCGCATAGGCTATGCGGGTGGTCCGCCGAAGCTGATTGCCGCGATGAAAAATATTCAGTCACAAAGCACGTCTAATCCGACTTCGATTTCACAGGTCGCGGCGCAGTGCGCACTGGAAAGCGATCAATCTTTTATTCAAGGCTGGTTAAAAGAATTCAAAGCACGTCACGATGTCGTGCTACACGAGCTGAACAGCATCAAAGGCATTCAATGCCTGCCTTCACAGGGCGCTTTTTATTCTTTCCCCAAGATGCAGGACATTATTGATGGGTTGGCTGGCGTGAATAACGACGTCGAACTTGCTGAATATCTACTCACCCAGACCGGCGTGGCACTCGTGCCTGGTTCCGCCTTCGGTGCGCCGGGTTATATGCGCTTGTCGTTTGCGACCAGTATGGAGAATTTGAAAGAAGCGTTGCGGCGGATGAAGAAACTGTTGAATCCTGGCTAGCTTTGCTCTAATAACTCCCGGCAAAGAGGTGTGTTGTTTAGAACCTTGTGGAGGAGCCACTCCTTGTGTTGTAACGAGTTAAGCTAGATGTTTTCTTTGTGTCGGCCATCAAGTACCCATGTAAGAAGTTGTTCAGGTAAAATTCGCATTGCAGAGCTTGTAGGTATCGGCGATTTCGTTGCGAGAGAAATTAGAAGCGAAATGAGACGATCACCCTCGGCAATGGCCATCACAGTAGACCTCAGATGTTGATGAAATATAGTTTGAGCGTCATCTATGGTAGACCAAGCCTCGAACCCAAGAGTAAGCTCGTGAGCTATGTCGTTGCGGGCCTGCCTTGCATGGTCTAACACCTGAAACTGATCAATCTCCAAGTGCAGATGCTTTTGGATGGTGATGATGTGTTTGTTGAGCGTAGTATCCTTGTTGAACCGATCACAATAGATTCTCAGTGACTCTTCCGAGTCTAACAGAGAGCCACGCAAACCTAAGAGCATGTTGAGTGCCTTGCATAAGGACTCGAATCGTGTTGCGAGTGCTAAGGTTCGCCCAGCAGCTGCGAATAGTAGATTGTTCGCTGGCACATATGCTGGAAAAAAGAAGATGAAGTCGTGGGGATCCAAAATTGAGCGTTAGATAGATGTCTTCACATCACGCTAAAACTTTCTTTAAGGTATCTAGGCAAAACTGCACGTTTTTTGGAGTGCTGGTATATCCCATCAAACCAATGCGCCAGACCTTCCCGGCCAACACTCCCAAGCCTGCACCGATTTCCAGGTTGTAGTCTGTTAGCAAGCGTGTACGCGTGGCTGCGTCGTCCACACCTTCCGGGATAAAAACAGAATTGAGTTGCGGTAGGCGTTCGCCTTCTTTCACCAAGAAACGCAAACCCATCGCTTCGAGGCCTGTTCGCAAGGCTTGGTGGTTACGCTCATGCCGTGCCCAGGAATTTTCCAGCCCTTCTTCCTGCAAAATCACCAGTGACTCGTGCAGGCCGTAGAGTGGATTGATGGGTGCGGTGTGGTGGTAGGCACGTTTTTGCCCGCTACCCCAATAACCCATGATGAGATTGAGATCCAGGAACCAGCTCTGTACTTTGCGGCCACGTTTTTTGATGACCTCTACTGCGCGATCGTTAAAACTGACCGGCGATAAGCCCGGCGTACACGACAGACATTTTTGGCTACCGGAATAAATGGCATCTATGTTCCATTCGTCTAGCTTGAGTGGTACACCGCCCAATGAGGTGACGGCATCCACGATGGTGAGACAGCCATAACGATGCGCGATCTCGACTAGGGTCTTGGCATCCGACAGGGCACCGGTGGAGGTTTCGGCATGTACGAAGGCGACAATCTTGGTATCGCGGTTCGCTTTGAGCGCGTCTTCAAGCTTGTGCGGGTCAACTGCGCTGCCCCAGGCATCTTCGACCATCACCGCTGTTGCGCCGCAACGCTCAACGTTTTCTTTCATGCGTCCGCCGAACACACCGTTCTGGCACACGATGACCTTGTCGCCAGGTTCGACCAGATTGACGAAGCATGCCTCCATGCCTGCCGAGCCGGGTGCAGAAATAGGCATGGTCAGCGCATTTTTGGTTTGAAACGCATACTGGAGCAGCGTTTTCACTTCGTCCATCATGTCCACGAACACGGGGTCGAGATGGCCAATCGTTGGGCGCGCCATTGCTTCAAGCACGCGCGGATTCACATTAGATGGGCCGGGACCCATTAATAGACGGACAGGGGGTTGGAAAGATTTTATAGTCATACAGTTCTCGTTAATTTTGGGATATTGTGGGCAAGGTTCTTTAGCCTTGCCTCAGTTTTACGGGTTCACGGCGTAGTTTGTAATTTTAGTAGTATGTTTGTCAAAAAAATTAACGTTTTAGTAGTGCGCCTAAAAGTCCGCGGACCAGGCGTGTGCCTACCTGGCTGCCTACGCTACGCACGACACTTTTTAGCATGGCTTCGCCGATGCCCTGGCGAGTGCTTGCGCGTTCTTGGGGTACGTGCGCTTGAGGTGTGGGTGTCGCTGCGGCAGTGGCCGCTGCCGCTTGAGTCGCGCGGGCCTTGAGCAATTCATAGGCGGATTCGCGATCGTTCACCTGATCGTAGCGCCCACGGAAGGGGCTGGCGTTCATAATGGCGCGGCGTTCGTCCACACTCGTCGGCCCCAGGCGCGAGGAGGGTGGGCGGATTAGCGTGCGCTGTACGATGCCCGGCATGCCTTTTTCGTCCAGCATGGACACCAGGGCTTCCCCGACGCCAAGCTCGGTGATCACTTTTGCAACGTCTAATTTTGGATTAGAGCGGAACGTTTCTGCGGCAGAGCGCACGGCTTTTTGATCGCGCGGTGTGAAGGCACGTAAGGCATGTTGGATGCGATTGCTGAGTTGCCCCAGAATAGTGTCGGGAATGTCCAGAGGATTTTGCGAGATGAAATACACCCCCACACCTTTGGAGCGAATCAGGCGAACGACTTGCTCGACCTTGTCCACTAATGCTTTAGGTGCATCGTCGAATAATAAGTGCGCTTCGTCGAAGAAGAATACTAGCTTGGGTTTATCCAGATCACCGACTTCCGGAAGTTTTTCGAATAGCTCAGATAGCAGCCAGAGCAGAAAGGTAGCGTAGAGCTTCGGGTTCTGCATGAGTTTGTCGGCGGCGAGCACGCTGATATAGCCCATCCCATTCGAATCGCAACGTATGAAGTCGTAAAGATCGAGCGCGGGTTCGCCAAAAAACTTTTCACAGCCTTGCTGTTCCAGTACCAGTAAGTTGCGTTGAATCGCTCCCACGGATGTTGCGCTGACATTGCCGTATTCGGCCATCAGCGATTTGGCATTGTCGGAAATAAAGGTGAGCATGGAGCGCAGGTCTTTGAGATCGAGCAGCAGCAAGCCCTGATCGTCAGCAACCTTGAAGGCGAGATTGAGCACACCGGCCTGGGTGTCGTTGAGGTCGAGCAGTCGCGCGAGTAACAGCGGCCCCATGTCGGATACGGTGGCACGAACCGGATGGCCCTGCTCGCCGAATAAATCCCAGAAAATGGTCGGGAAGCTACGCAGTGGGTAATCAGTCATGCCGATCTGTTTGGCGCGTTCCTGAAGTTTAGGTTTCGCTTCGCCTGCCTGGCTGATGCCAGCGAGGTCGCCTTTCACATCGGCCATGAACACGGGCACGCCGAGGCTGGAAAATCCTTCGGCAAGAATTTGCAGCGATACTGTTTTACCCGTGCCGGTGGCTCCCGCGATGAGGCCGTGGCGGTTGGCGAGTTTGGGTAATAAATAGAGAGGCGTTTCACCGAGTCCAACAAAAATTCCTGCGGATGTGTCCATGTTGGTTTCCTATGGCTTAGCTGTAATCGTTTTTGCTAAGTGACCGTGATCGCTAGAGCCCGGCATAGAGTCGGTCTGGATTCAAAATGCCCAGCGGGTCGAAAGCTGTTTTAAGGCGGCGGTGAATAGCAGCAAGTGCCGGACTCAAGGGCTGGAATCTTTCCTGCTCGCCTTGCCCACCTCTGAATAGTGTAGCACTTCCGCCGTGTTGCGCCGCAAGTTGCCAAACTTGCTGGGCGGGCAAGTTCGTTCTTAGCCAGCGTTGCGCACCACCCCAATCCAAAAACCATTGACCGGGCAGATCAAGCGGTGGTGTGGCTGCTGGCAACGAAAGGCGCCAGAGTGGATCGCCGCCCTGGAAGAAAGGATGTTGATGGTCGCGCAATGCCTGCCAAAAACCTGTGCCATCCGGAATACTATCGCCGCCCAGTTTAGCGTGTGCCGCGGTTACTTCTGTTGCACTTCCCGATAGACGCAGATACATTTTTTCACCATCGTGTGCCGCCGCGGACAGAGGGAAGGGTTTTCCGGCCCAGACATTCATTTGCTCTATAGCTTGTGTGGGTGTGTATTCAAAGATCAGGGTTTCTTCAAGCTTGGAGCGCGGCAGCACTTTAAGAGAAATTTCCAGGAGAATGCCCAGCGTCCCCAACGCGCCGACCATCAGGCGCGAGACATCAAAGCCTGCGACGTTTTTCATGACCTGGCCGCCGAAGGTCAGAATCTCACCTTTACCTGTAAGAATTTTTACACCCAGCACAAAATCACGCGCTGCCCCTGCGTAGGGACGGCGTGGGCCGGAGAATCCGCAGGCGAGCGTGCCTCCCAAGGTAGCATGCGGGCCGAAATGAGGTGGTTCGAAACATAGCATCTGATTCTGTTCCGCGAGTGCCGCTTCAATCTCGTTGAGAGCAGTGCCAGCGCGCGCGGTAATAACGAGTTCCGTGGGTTCGTAGCTGACGATGCCGCTGTGCTCACGCACGGATAGCGGTGTGCCGGTGGACGGGTGGCCATAGAAGTGCTTGCTGTGGCTGCCGATGATCTGTAATGGCGTGCCACGGGCAGCCGCTTCACGCACAGTGTTCTGTAGTGAGGCACTGATGTCTGTATTCATCAAAACCGTTCAAGCTCCGGAAACGGAAGTTTGCCTCGATGCACGTGCATCGCGCCAAATTCGGCACAACGGTGCAGGGTAGGCACAGCCTTGCCCGGATTGAGCAAACCCTTGGGATCGAACGCATCTTTAACGGCGTGGAACTGTGCCAGTTCGAGCGCTGCGAACTGGGTACACATCTGATTGAGTTTTTCGACGCCGACACCATGTTCGCCAGTAATCGTGCCGCCCACGGCGACGCAGAGCTCAAGAATTTTGCCGCCCATTGCTTCGGTGCGCTCCAGCTCGGTGGGTTTGTTGGCGTCGTAGAGAATAAGCGGGTGCAGGTTGCCGTCGCCTGCGTGAAAGACGTTGGCTACAGGTAGGCCATACTCTGCAGAAAGTTCGCTGATACGCGTCAGCACTTCGGCGAGGCGTCCGCGCGGGATGGTGCCGTCCATACAGTAGTAGTCGGGGGAGATACGCCCCATCGCGGGAAACGCTGCCTTGCGTCCGGCCCAGAATCTGAGCCGCTCAGCTTCATCTTGCGCGGTGCGGATTTCCGTGGCACCCGCCTTGAGCAGCAATTGACGGACCTGAAAGATTTGTTCGGAGACATCTTCATTGACACCGTCGAGTTCGCAGAGCAGCAACGCGGCGGCATCAACAGGATAACCCACCTGGGCATAGTCCTCTGCCGCGCGGATGGCCAGGTTATCCATCATTTCCAGCCCAGCGGGAATGCATCCTGCGGCGATAATGAGTCCTACGGCATCACCGGCCTTGGCCAGATCATCAAAGGCTGCGAGAAGGACTTGCGCCCGTTCCGGTTTGGGCAGCAACTTCACAGTGACTTCGACGATCACACCCAACAGTCCTTCGGAACCATGCAGCAGGGCGAGCAGATCATATCCGGGCGCATCTAGCACGTTGCCGCCAATTTCCAGTAATTCACCATCCATAGTGAGTACTTTAAGCCCTAGTACATTGTGCACCGTCAGGCCATATTTCAGGCAATGCACGCCACCGGAGTTTTCCGCCACATTGCCGCCGATGGTGCAGGCGATCTGGGAAGAGGGATCCGGTGCATAGTAGAGGCCGTGCGGCAAGACGGCTTGCGAGATGGCGAGATTGCGTACCCCTGGCTCCAGACGCGCGATGCGGTTTAGCGGATCAATTTCCAAAATGCGGTTGAACTTGGCGAGGCTGAGTAGCACGCCATTACTATGCGGTAAGGCTCCGCCTGATAAACCCGTACCTGCACCGCGTGCCACGACCGGCACGTTCAGAGTGTGACAGACCTGAAGTACCTGGCGGGCCTGCACCAGTGTGTCGGGCAGGCAAACGATGGCGGGAAGATTGCGATAGGCCGTCAGACCGTCGCATTCATAAGGATGCAGATCTTCCTCATCACTCAACACGCAAGCGCGTGGCAGCACGCCGTATAGCGCCTGGAGGAGCTTGGCGTGAGTGGCTGGAGTCTGCTGTGGTGTGGGCACAGAATGCGTCATGCTCTCAATCAGTCTCAGATCAGTCGAGAGCAAAAGTATATCAGGATGTGCCGGAGGGCAGGTGAGGAGGCTAAAATTAGGCGCAGACGCGAGCTTTCTATTGACCCGCAACAGTCCCGCCCTTACTATACACGGCCCAATCTTCCCCGGTAGCTCAGTCGGTAGAGCAAGTGACTGTTAATCACTGGGTCGGCGGTTCGAGTCCGTCCCGGGGAGCCATTTTACATCTTTGTTTTCAGCGCATCGATGACGTAGTTGAAGGCTTTTCCTTCATACTCCAAAGAGCTGTTAAAATTTTTGTAGGCCTTGGCCACTTTGGCAGGATCTTTATATTTGGAATTGTCCAGCCATTCCTTATACGCAGCTTCGCGCAATTCATGACTCTGCTGAATATTCTGATGAATTTCAGCATAGCTAGCAGGCACGCCGTTAATCGTCTTGGAATAGTTTTTGTCCCATTCCCCATTGGTTTCAGCGCGTGCTATTTTTACCGTCCCGCGAAATTTCTTGGTACTTGTTTCATGGCTTTGAACCCCAGCCATGGCACCCTTGACCTTATTACCATGCTCCTTCTGGATATTTAAGTATCTGGCTGCAGAGATTAAATAAGCAGGAGGAGGCGCTGCTAATGTGACGCTTGTGGTGGTTAGCGTTATAAGAGCTATAAGCAAACATAGTAATAAACGTTTCATGTGTTGTCCTGTGAATACGCTAATATGATTTCCGAAAGATGATGGTACAACGATTCAAGGCCGTTGTTAAATAAATGTTTCCTGTTGAATTAATAGCCTGGCGCTTAGACGAGACAGGCGGTCACTGGAATAAAGGGTTTACCGGATAATATTGCGGCCAGTGACACTTTTACATACACTTTGCTTTGTAGATGTAAGCGGTATTTGAATCAAAGGGGGTAGGAGTGAAGAGATTTTCACTGGTGCTGGTCATCTTGTGTATGGTTACGGTGCAGAGTTTCGCTGGCGACACCGTTAATCTCAATACCGCCACACAGGCACAATTAGAAAGTCTTAACGGTGTTGGACCAAAAAAGGCGCAGGCCATTATTGAGTACCGCACTAAAAGCGGAAAATTTAAAACGGTTGATGAGCTCGATAATGTGCCCGGCTTTGGTGCGAAGACTGTGGCGAAGCTGCGGCCTTCCATAACCGTGGGCGGCGAAGTGTCGGCTAAACAGGTTGGACCGTCGACCATTCCTGATGTGACAGATAAACCTCCCATAGCCACTATTGAATGGGAGAAGCCATAAACGGTGATGTTAAGCTAACTTTAACTGTTCCCGCGTCAGCAAAAATACCCCACCCCCCCCGCGTTCAAATTCCAGCCAAGTGAACGGTAGCTTCGGGTAAGCCTCGCTCAGAGCCACTTCGCTATTACCTACTTCGACAATAAGTACCCCGCCAGGATTCAGATGCTCATAAGCATGTTCTAAAATACCGCGCGCAAACAACAGCCCATCCTGTCCGGCGGCAAGCCCTAGTCTGGGTTCATGATGAAACTCCTCCGGCAAAGCCGCCATGTCTGCCGCATCTACATAAGGGGGGTTGCTGACGATGAGATCATATTTTTTGTTTGGCAAGGCTTTAAATAAATCCGATTGAATGGCATGGACACGCTGAGCCAACCTATACTTTTCGATGTTGATAGTTGCTACAGCCAGCGCATCGGCTGAAATATCTGTGGCATCGACCTCGGCTTCAGGAAAGGCGAGGGCGCAGGCGATAGCAATACAGCCGCTACCGGTGCATAGATCAAGGATAGAATGTATATTTTCAGGATTAACCCAAGGCTCAAATCCTCGTTCGATCAACTCAGCTATTGGCGAACGGGGCACCAGCACACGCTCATCTACATAGAAACGTAAGCCTGCAAACCAGGCTTCGTGATTTAAGTAGGCCGCGGGCCTGCGTTCTTGCACACGGCGCAGGAGTAGATCAGTTAACTCCCGTTTTTCGGTTTCGCCAAGAAGGCTATCAAGTAGTTTGTCTGATACATCATGTGGCAGATGCAGGGTATGCAGCACCAGCCAGGCCGCTTCGTCCAAGGCATTGTCGGTCCCATGTCCGAAATAGATGTCAGCGTTTTCGAAAAGCTGAGTACCCCAGCGAATAAAATCGCGTGCGGTTAGGAGTGCAGCAGCTTGGTCATGGGAAGACATTACTAGAGTATCTCACACTTGATATGAGGAGCAGCTGACGGACACAGTCCATTAGATGTCCGATCAATGGAAGAGCTAGAGATCATTCGGATATATGAACTCGACCTTGTTTCTTCCGGCATGAAACACCCAGATACGCCGAAACGGCAACGGCCTAGATTGGATGGCCAAGAATTTTTCTAGGTTTGAAATCCAGACTTCGTTGGGAAACATTGGATTCTTCTCAATGTGGGCGAGAAGCTCAATAGGATGTATTGTCTCGTAGACCTTCATAAACTTTTTGCTAATCGCTAGGACTGTGGGATCACAGACGTAGCCAACTGATTCCGGATCAAATATGGGCCCAACGAATCGGCCACGCTCGATGGATACACCGTTGATGGCATCTTGAAGTGCTGTATCGCTTTCAAAGGCATCGCCGGTGAAGTCATTGGGGAGTATAAGCAGCTGAGCGAAGATTTTTTTGAATGCTGCCAGACGCCGCTTGAAGGTGAGCGAGGGAATAAAGCGAAAGTACAGCAGGGCATTCCCATACTTCTTGTCGAACAGGCTCCTCTCCAATTCCGGTAGAGCCTCGTAGTGGGTGTACAGAGCAGCCTTGGTTTCAATCTGTAATCCGAGGCTGCCTGCATATTTTTCGTCGATAAGTTCGACCAATTCAAACGCAGTGAAGGTGCCGCTTGCGTCCTGAAATAGAATATCCGGCTCTGGTTGTTTCCGCTTCTCTGCCAAAGTGTGTGGGGTAGAAAGGCCTGCCGCCACTGTGAACAAGTGGAAGACTTCAAGCTCGGAATTAACGCGTTCTCTGCCCATGCTCCCTAGCAGGTATTAAACGACACAAAAATAATGGATGTCATATCGGCTGCGCAACGGCTTGGGGATGCGCTCGCGTAGCAGGTTGCATGATTTTATTCATGGCATTGATGTAGGCCTTAGCGGAAGCTATGACGATATCGGTATCCGCACCTTGTCCGTTGACAATGCGTCCGCTTTTTTCAACCCGCACCGTCACTTCACCCTGTGCATCGGTACCGCTGGTAATATTATTCACCGAGTAGAGCTGTAACACGCTACCGCTACCAATAATGGCCTCGATAGCCTTGAAGGCGGCATCCACCGGGCCGCTGCCAAGCGCTGTGGAGTGCTTTTCCACACCCTCTACCCACAAGGAAAGTGTGGCCTGAGGTGTCTCGCCAGTTTCGGAAACGGCCTTGAGTGCGATGAGTTTGATGTGCTCATTCTCGGCAGCAAGATTGGCGTCGGTGACCAAGGACTGCAAGTCTTCGTCGTAGATATCATGTTTTTTATCAGCTAATTCTTTAAAACGATTAAAGGCTGCATTGAGTTCTTCTTCCGAGTTAAACGTAACCCCCAATTCCTGCATGCGGGTACGAAAGGCGTTACGCCCGGAGTGTTTGCCCATCACCATGCGGTTGGCTGACCAGCCCACGTCTTGCGCACGCATGATCTCGTAGGTCTCACGGTTTTTGAGTACACCGTCTTGATGGATGCCTGCTTCATGGGCAAAGGCATTGGCACCGACGATGGCCTTGTTGGGCTGCACGGCAAAACCGGTGATGCTGGACACAAGGCGTGAACAGGCGACGATCTGCGTCGTGTCGAGGTCCACGTTGCACGAAAATACATCGCGCCGTGTGCGCACGGCCATCACGATTTCTTCCATCGCCGCATTACCAGCACGCTCACCCAAGCCGTTGATGGTGCATTCCACCTGGCGCGCCCCATTCAATACCGCAGCGAGCGAGTTGGATACCGCCAAGCCAAGGTCATTGTGGCAGTGCACGGAAAATATGGCCTTGTCGGCATTAGGAACGCGTTCGCGTAATTTTCGGATCATCTCGCCGAATTGGTGCGGCATGCTGTAACCGACGGTATCCGGAATATTAACCGTGCGTGCACCGGCTGCAATGACTGCCTCCAGGATGCGGCATAAAAATTCGAATTCGGAGCGTCCGGCATCTTCCGGAGAGAATTCCACGTCATCCGTATATTGCCGCGCGTGTTTTACAGCTTTGACCGCCTGCGCCAATACTTGATCCGGCTGCATCTTGAGTTTCATCTGCATGTGGATGGGGGAGGTAGCGATGAAAGTGTGAATGCGTCCGGAATTCGCGCCTTTCAAGGCTTCACCGGCACGGTCTATGTCTTTCTCTAAGGCGCGCGCCAAGGCGCATACGGTGCTGTCTTTTACAACGTTGGCAACGGCCTGCACGGCCTCGAAATCACCAGGGCTGGCGATAGGGAAACCTGCTTCAATCACGTCCACATGCATGCGCTCAAGTGCCTTGGCGATGCGGATTTTTTCGTCACGGGTCATTGAGGCGCCGGGGCTTTGCTCGCCGTCGCGCAAGGTGGTATCAAAAATAATTAATTTGTCGCTCATGTTCTGCTCCATTACTGCGTATCAGGATAACTGAAGCACAGGAAACTATGCCAGTATGGTGCTTCAGATTTGGTTTTGCGTGGTTGAGTCCTCGCCAGGACAGGATAGCTGTATGCCCTAAGGCAGCAGCAGTCGCAGAGACAGAAGGAGCTGGAGCGGGGCGCACAAGACCACCTGCCTGCTGGAGGCAAGAGAGTGATTCATGGTGTGGTCTGCGTAGTGCATGGTGATTAATGAAGTGTAGACAGGTATCAACTATAAACTCGCGCTGGGAATATTGCAAGAATCACACGTTAGCTGGGATTTTTCGGAGGTGCACCCATTTCTTCCTGAGTCTTGCGGAGCAGCCGTTTTTTACGCAGTTGCATAAAGTTCAGCACAGGTCCGGATAAGGCATAGAGCAGGAATACGGCAAATAATACTTTGGATGGATCGCTAAAAATAAGCACGAACACCAGTACCAGGACGAGCAAGGTGACAAACGGCACCTTACCCTTAAGATCCAGTTCCTTGAAGCTGTGGTAGCGGATTTTGCTCACCATCAGCAAACCTGCCAGCACCGTGAGGAGTAGGGCGGGCAGTATTACGCTGGACCCTTTATACCCGTTGTCAATGCCTACCCAGACCATGCCCGCAACAATGGCTGCAGCGGAAGGGCTAGGCAAGCCTTGAAAATAACGCTTATCAGCACTGCCAACTTGTGTATTGAAACGCGCCAGACGCAGCGCGGCGGCGGCGGCATAAATAAACGCTGCGAGCCAGCCGATTTTGCCCATGCTGGATAGCCCCCACACGTAGACGACCAGGGCGGGCGCGAGTCCGAATGAAACTAGATCAGCCATGCTGTCGTACTCGGCGCCGAAATCGCTTTCGGTATTGGTGAGGCGTGCCACGCGGCCGTCTATGCTGTCCATAATCATGGCAATGAAAATGGCGATGGCGGCCGCTTCGAAGCGGTAGTTTATCGCTGCTACGATGGCATAGAAGCCTGCGAACAAACCTGCGGTGGTAAACAGGTTGGGCAAGAGATAAATGCCTCGGCGGCGTTTCGAGGGGAGGCCTTCCTCGGACGCACTATCACCATCATCAGGATCAATGTCGTACATGAGATTCTTCGACCGTCCCTCGAAATGCTACGCCGCAGTAACGCAGAGTTGATAAATGCCTAGCAAGAGTAATCAATTACGCGTCTTATCCACGAGTTTATTGGCCTTGATCCAAGGCATCATCTCGCGCAGTTTTCCGCCGACGACTTCGATCTGATGCAGCTTACCTAAGCGTCGCTTGGCCTTCATGACAGGCGCACCGGCCTGGTTCTCTAAAATAAACTCGCGCGCAAATTCGCCATTCTGAATTTCGGTCAGAATCTTCTTCATCTCGCGTTTGGTTTCCGCCGTGACGATGCGCGGGCCGCGTGTGAAATCACCATATTCGGCGGTGTTGGAAATGGAATAACGCATGTTGGCGATGCCGCCTTCGTACATGAGGTCAACGATCAGTTTTAGCTCATGTAAGCATTCGAAATAGGCCATTTCCGGTGCGTAACCGGCTTCCACCAAGGTTTCAAATCCAGCTTGCACCAGCGCCGTGGCACCGCCACATAACACTGCTTGCTCGCCAAACAAGTCTGTCTCAGTTTCTTCCTGGAAATTGGTTTCAATGATCCCCGCGCGGCCTGCACCGATAGCAGAAGCATAAGAGAGCGCAATAGACTTGGCCTTGCCGGAGGCATCTTTATGGATGGCAATCAGGCTTGGCACGCCGCCGCCTTGCGTGTAAGTGGAGCGGACCAGGTGGCCAGGGCCTTTCGGCGCGATCATGATCACGTCGAGATCGGCACGCGGCTCGATCTGGCCGAAATGGATATTAAAGCCGTGCGCAAACGCCAGCGCCGCACCTTTTTTAATATTCGGCGCAATCACATCACGATAGAGTTTCGCCTGGTGTTCGTCAGGAGCGAGAATCATCACCACATCCGCGCTCTTCACTGCTTGTTCAACGCCAAGCACTTTAAGTTTTGCTTTCTTGGCTTTGGCTTCTGACTCTGAGCCAGGACGCAAGCCGACCACCACGTCTACGCCCGACTCACTCAGGTTATTGGCGTGGGCATGGCCTTGTGAGCCGTAGCCGATGATCGCCACCTTCTTCTTCTTGATGATGGCGGGATTGGCATCTTTATCGTAATAAATTTTCATCTTCTTCCTCTGTGCGTAGATTAAATTTTCAAACTCTTTTCACCGCGTGTCACACCCGATACGCCGGAGCGCACGACCTCTAAAATGGTGCTGGCACTAATAGACTGAATAAATTTGTCCAAGGTATCGCCTGTACCGGTTAACTCAATAATGCAAGTTGTGTCGGTAGTATCAAGAACCTTCCCGCCGTAACTATCGGCCAGGTGCTTGATCTCATCGCTAGCCTTCACCTTGATCAGCATCAATTCGCGCTCGACATGCGGGCCTTCGTTGAGGTCGGTCAGCTTCACCACGTCCACTAGCTTGTTTAATTGCTTGGTGATTTGTTCGATGACCTCATCGGTACCGCGTGTGACCAGTGTCATGCGCGACAGCGAAGGGTCTTCGGTGGGCGCGACGTTGAGCGACTCGATATTATAACCCCGTGCGGAGAACAACCCGGCCACACGTGATAAAGCACCCGATTCATTTTCCATCAACATAGCAATGATATGACGCATCTAGGCCAACTCTCTTTCAGGTGACAGATGCATCTCATGGTGACCTTTGCCCGCTTCGATCATGGGATACACATTTTCCGTCTGATCGGTGATGAAGTCCATAAACACCAGGCGGTCTTTCAGCTTCAAAGCCTCTTTCAGTGCGCCCTCGACATCCGCAGGTTTGTCTATCTGCATACCCACGTGACCAAAGCTCTCGGCCAGTTTTACAAAGTCGGGCAGGGCTTCCATATAAGAATGCGAATAACGGCTCTTGTAGAAAAACTCTTGCCATTGCCGCACCATGCCCATGTAGCGATTATTCAGGTTGATGATCTTGATCGGCAGGTTATATTGCTTGCAGGTGGAAAGCTCCTGAATGCACATGATGATGCTCGCTTCGCCGGTGACGCAAGCGACCATGGCATCAGGATGCGCGAGTTGCACGCCCACGGCGGCCGGCAGCCCGAAACCCATCGTGCCCAAACCGCCAGAGTTGATCCAGCGCCGCGGCTTGTTGAATTTATAAAATTGCGCTGCCCACATCTGGTGCTGACCAACATCGGAAGTGACAAACGCTTCGCCGTGGGTCAACTCGTAGAGTTTTTCCAGCACAAACTGCGGCTTGATGAGCGCGCTGTGGTGGTCATATTTAAGACAGTCACGCGCGCGCCAGTCATCAATCTGTTGCCACCACGTTTTGAGCGCAGCCTGATCAGGTTGTTTCTTGCTGGCTTTGATGAGCCGGATCATCTCGCGCAACACATTGTTCACCGAGCCGACGATGGGCACATCCACGCGGATACTTTTTGAAATCGAGGCCGGATCAATATCAATATGAATTTTCTTGGAGTGCGGTGAGAACAGCGCAGGGTTACCCACCACGCGGTCATCAAAGCGTGCGCCGATGGCAAGCAGCACATCGCAGTCATGCATGGCCATATTGGCTTCATACGTACCGTGCATACCCAGCATGCCGATAAACTGTTTGTCCGTCGCCGGGTATCCGCCGAGACCCATCAGCGTGTTGGTGATCGGGTAACCGAGCAGACGCGTGAATTCGGTTAGCGTCTCGGATGCTTCCCCCAGGATGACGCCACCACCGGTATACAGTATCGGACGCTGCGCGCTGAGCAAGAGCTCGACGGCCCGTTTGATCTGTCCGGGATGCCCGTCCAGCACAGGGTTATAGGAACGCAGGCTCACCGTTTCGGGGTAGTGGTATTCCGCTTTATTGGCCGTAACATCCTTGGGCACGTCCACCACGACCGGGCCGGGGCGTCCGGTGGTGGCAATGTAGAAGGCCTTTTTGATTGTTACAGCGAGATCTTTTACGTCCTTGACCAGGAAATTGTGCTTCACACAGGGGCGGGTGATACCGACCGAATCCACTTCCTGGAAGGCATCACTGCCGATTGCCTTAGTGCTGACCTGACCGGTGATGATGACGATAGGAATGGAATCCATATAGGCCGTCGCAATGCCGGTGACAGCATTCGTGGCACCCGGGCCGGAGGTGACTAATACCACGCCAGGCTTACCGGTGGAGCGCGCATAGCCGTCCGCCGCGTGGCTGGCACCCTGTTCGTGCCGCACGAGGATATGCTTCACATCCTCCTGCTTATAAAGCGCGTCATAGATGTGCAGCACCGCGCCGCCGGGGTAGCCAAACACAAACTCGACGCCCTCATCCTTCAAGCAGCGAATGAGTATCTCGGCACCGGTCAATTCCACGTTCAACTCCTAGTTTTAATAAATTAAATGCCAAACTACTTAAGATGACTGATAAGGTCAAGAGATGCAATAGAAAAGCGGCTTTAGAACTAAAAATTGCTTGTTTGGCAGGTTGTCATTCCCGCGCACGCGGGAATCCAGAGGGGTAACATGTGGTAATGCTAAGGCTAGATTCCCGCGTGCGCGGGAATGACGGCTTACTTAAGATTGACTGCCAGAAATTCCTGTGTCACCTGCCAGGCGTCTTGGGCGGCGGCGCTGTTGTAGGAAGGAGCGGAAGGGTTGGCAAAGGCATGGTCGGCATCGTAATTATGCACATCCAGAGACTTGCCCGCGTCTTTCATGGCCTGCTCAAACGCGCTGACTTTATCGGGGCTGATCCATTTGTCACGCGTGGCGAAAATTCCCAGCACCGGGCCGTTCAAAGTTTTCAGCGTGGGTACGTCCGTTACCATCAATCCGTAATAGATTACTGTGGCGGATACTGCGCTGGGGTCCGTCAGCGTTGCCTGTAAGGATTCTCCGCCACCAAAACACCAGCCCAGCGTGGCGAGCTTGCGACCAGGAGCTTTGAGCGAGGCGAGTGCAGCTTTCAGTTTTGCATTAGCCTGGGTTTGGTCTACTTCTCCCATGAGCTTGCCGGCCATGGCCGCATCACTGGTGACCTTGTCACCGTACAGATCAATGGCGAGAGCACGATAGCCTTGCTTGGCAAGTATATCTGCCTGACCTCGAATATGATCGTTAAGACCCCACCATTCATGAACAATCAGCACTGCGGCTTTAGCGTCTTCAGGGCCTGAGACGTAAGCCTTAAAATTCTTGCCATCGGCAGTTTTAAGATCGACGGTTTGGCCTGTCAGATTCTGTGGCATCGTTTCGTTAAACGGATGATCTTTGGCTTGCGGATGGCTATGTTCCATCTCTGCAGCATAGGAGTGAGTGAGGGGCAAGCAGCAAAAAGCAATAGCGGTCAAGTTCAGGTAACGCATCGTTACTCTCCTAAATAGTTCTAAGAAGTTATAAACCGCTCTTTTTCCAATCGGCGAGAAATTGCTCTAAGCCAATGGTGGTGAGCGGGTGTTTATACATTTGCTCCAGCACCTTAAACGGTATCGTTACCACGTCCGCCCCCATGCGCGCTGCTTCTAATATATGAGTAGGGTGACGCACCGACGCCACGAGCACTTCAGTCGTCCAGTCATAGTTACTGTAGATATCTACGATCTCGGCGATCAATCCCATGCCGTGTTCGCCCACGTCGTCCAGCCGTCCGACAAAGGGTGAGATGAACGAGGCGCCAGCCTTGGCGGCGAGAATTGCCTGGGCCGCAGAAAAACATAAGGTGACGTTTACCATGGTGCCTTCGTCGGAAAGCGTGCGACAGGCGCGTAGCCCGTCTGGGGTGAGCGGTACTTTTACGGTGACGTTCGGCGCGATTTTGGCCAGTACGCGCCCTTGCGTGATCATTCCCGTGTAGTCTAGGGCAGTAACCTCGGCGCTGACCGGGCCTTGCACGATCTCGCAAATTCGGGCGATGTGTTCGTGGAAGCTGATACCTTCCTTGCCGATCAAACTCGGGTTAGTCGTTACGCCATCCACCATGCCCAGTTCAACACCTTTGCGAATGTCGTCCAGGTGAGCGGTATCAAGAAAAAATTTCATGTGTGTCTCCGATGATTATTTCCTCTCCCGCTAGAGCGAGAGCAGGTTCAATCCCAACGATCGTCTTTAACCTGAATGACATCGCCTTCGACGCGGACAGGAAATGTGGCGACCGGCTCAAACGCCGGGGGGCTCAGCGCCTCGCCGGTTTTGATGCAAAAATGTGCACCGTGACGCGGGCAGATAATTTCGCCATCTTCAACTCCACCACCTGTTAGTACACCGCCATCGTGAGAACAGATATTCTCGAGTGCGTAATAGGCACCGTCCAGATTGAACACCACGATCTGCGCACCGTCTACGTCTACAATCTTGCGTTCGCCCGGCATAAGCTCTCCGGCTTTCGCGACATATATCCACTCGGCCATGCTTTCCTCTTTTTTATTCGGGAATGACTTCCAGTTCAGGCTCAATGGTGTGCAGCAGATTTTCCACAGCGGACAAGGTACCTGCAAGCGAGCTGGGGCAACTGCCGCATGCACCCTGGTAATGAATGGTGAGTTGATTGCCGTCCAGACCGAGCACCTGTAAATCGCCACCATCGGCCATCAGGTAAGGACGGATTTTTTCGTCTAACAGCGCATTGATCTTGCCGAGACGCTCTTCATCTTCTGGAGTCGCAGCGATGGCCTTATGCGCTTCACCGGCAGCATGCTCCACTGCCGATGCGCTCGCAGCCGCGCGGATGGGCACGGCAAGTTGCTTGAGCAGCTCTGGCCAGACCGTACCACCATCCTGCGTCACCGTGATCCAGCGATCTACATAGAACACATTGGTGACGTGGGGAATGGCGAACAGGGCAGAGGCGAGCGCGTCGGCCACTGCAGCGGCGGCATTATCATAAGAGCGTGTAATGCCCCAGGTCAGCGGTTCTTTAAGCACGAACTTGATGGCGTTAGGGTTAGGCGTGCCTTCGATTTCAGATATTTTAGGCATGATCTATACGTTTCCGACCAGGGATTTCATTGGCTCCTCGTTACCTTCCGTGGAGGTGCTCTCTAGCGCGTTGACCGCAGCATGCAAGGTATGCCAAGGCAAAATGGCGCATTTCACCCGCGATGGCAGCTCGCTCACACCCGCGAAGATACTCAATTTCCCCAAGTGATTGGACTCAGTTTCAGTGTTCAATTTTCCGGTTGCCATGGCGCGAAATTCTTGGATAAGTGTCTCGGCGTCTTGCACACTTTTTCCTTTGACGGTGGCCGTCATCATCGAGGCTGAGGCCTTGCATATTGCGCAACTCTGGCCTTCAAAACTAATGCCCTCAATTACGTTATCGTGCAGGTTCAACGACAAAGTAATGTGATCGCCGCATAATGGATTATGACCTTCCGCTTTGCGGTTGGTTCCTTCCAGCGCGCCATAGTTACGCGGCCGCTTATTGTGGTCGAGGATCACTTCCTGGTAGAGCTGTTTGCTGTGATTCATCAGGCGAACATTTTCTGCACTTTGCGTATGCCAGCAATCAGTGCATCAATTTCCTCGAAGGTATTATAAAAGGCAAACGAGGCGCGCGCAGTAGCGGGAACACCGAAGCGTTTCATCACGGGCTGGGCGCAGTGATGTCCGGCACGGATGGCGATGCCATCTTCATTGAGGATCGTGCCCACATCATGCGGATGCACGCCGTCCACTTCGAAAGATATCAGCGAGGTTTTGTGTGCAGCGGTGCCAATGAGCCTGATGCCTTTCATCTTATTCAGTTCAACCGTTGCGTAATCCAATAGTTCAGTTTCATACGCCGCGATCTGTGCAAGCCCGATGTTGCTCAGATAATCTATGGCTGCGCCCAGTCCAATGGCGGCGGCGATAGGGGGTGTGCCCGCCTCGAATTTATAAGGGATGGTGTTATACGTCGTCTTCTCAAAGGTGACGCTGAGAATCATGTCGCCGCCGCCCTGATAAGGCTGCATCTTCTCCAGCAGCGCGGCTTTGCCGTAGAGAATACCGATGCCGGTCGGTCCGCACATCTTGTGTCCAGAGAACGCATAGAAATCGCAATCCAGATCCTGCACATCCACAGGCAGATGCGGGGCGGCCTGTGCGCCGTCAAGCAGCACCGGGATACCGCGCTGATGTGCGGCGGTGATCATTTCCTTCACAGGGTTGATTGTGCCCAGGGCGTTAGAGACGTGCGCTACGGCGACGAGCTTGGTGCGCTCATTAAGCAGGGTGTGATACTCATCGAGTAATAGCTCGCCTGCGTCATTCATTGGAATCACGCGCAGTCGCGCGTTCTTTTCCTCGCACAGCATTTGCCAGGGAACGATGTTGGAGTGATGCTCCAGGGCAGAGATAACGATTTCATCGCCTGCGCTGATAAAAGCGCGTCCATAACCGTGCATGACGAGATTAATGCCATCGGTTGTACCACGTGTGAAGATGATCTGGCGCTCATCACCCGCGTTCAAAAATGCGGCTATCGTGTGGCGCGCCTGCTCATATTCTGCGGTGGCGATTTCGCTTAAATAATGCACGGCACGGTGTACGTTGGCGTGCTCTTCTTTTTGATAACGTACCAGGCGATCAATCACCTGCTGAGGCATTTGACTACTGGCAGCATTATCGAGATAGACCAGCGGCTGGCCATCAAAACGACGTTGCAAAATAGGAAAATCTGCGCGAATACGGGACACGTCGAAACCGGCAGTAGATTTCTGGGTACGAAGAATGGGTTTAAGGTTACTCATGCGTTAGTTTTATCTAAAACGATTTGCCGCAGTTGTTTTTTAACCGAGGCCACTGGAATTCTGTCAATAATCTCCGCAGCAAAAGCATAGGTCAAAAGGTTACGTGCTGAAAGGTCAGTCAGGCCTCGGCTTTTCAGGTAAAACAATTCTTCCATATCCAACTGGCCGACGGTAGCGCCGTGCGCACACTTCACGTCATCAGCAAAAATTTCCAACTGCGGTTTGGTATTCACCTGGGCTTTGTCGGACAACAAAAGATTCCGGCTGGACTGCCTGGAGTCGGTGAGTTGCGCGTCGGTACGTACCATGATCTTGCCGTTGAACACAGCCTGCGCAGCACCGTCTACGATGCACTTGTGAAGTTGTTTGCTCGAACCGTGGGGCTGGGCGTGATCCATGAAGGTGTGGGTATCTGCAAGTTGGCGTCCAGAAATAAGCGCCAGCCCATCTAGAGTACACTGCGTTGCCTCGGCGGTTTGCACGACATTCAGATTGTAGCGCGACAGGCGTGCACCCAATGTCACGGTCGTGGAGATGTACGCACTCTCACGTGCCAAGGTGACGGCGCACTGTGCAATGTGAAAGGCAGTACGGCTTTCGCGTTGCAGCCGCGTATGTTGCACGTGCGCATTTTCGGCTACGATTATTTCGGTCACGGCGTTCGTGAAATAGACATTCTCGCCAAGACCCACATATTCTTCGACGAGCGTGCAGCGGCTGCCGCGTTCTGCCACGATGAGCGCGCGCGGATAACTAACGCTGGGTGAGTCGTGCGGTGTAGTGATGAACAGGAGTTGGACAGGTGCAGCGACTTCATGATCCGGTGCGATTACGATCACCGCGCCATCTGTGAAATGGGTGGTGTTGCGTGCGCTGAATATATTCTGATCAAAACGTGCGTGACGTGCGAAGTGTGTCTGGATAAGGGCACCGTATTTCGTCAGCGCATCGGATAGGGTGCTGACCGTCACGCCTTCGTGCAGATCCTTGCAGGAAGAAAGTTCTGGTGCATGCACGCCATTCACAAATACCAGGCGACTCGCCGTGGCCTCTGCCGCGATGAACGGCCCGATATCCGCAAGACCTACTAAGGTATGCGTTGCGCTGGCGGGTGAGAAGTCATGCTTGAGCAGCGGCGCGAGATCGGTGAAACGCCAGTCCTCATCGCGCGAGGTGGGGTAAGCAAGTGCGTTGGCGTGTCGCGAAGCGTCGGCACGTAAGCTGTTCAGCCAGTTCGGTGCGCCAGGCAGAGCATTCGCGTGGTCAGCGGGTAGGCCATCCAGATAGGACTCTTTGGCGAGCTCCATCTTTGCATTCATGCAGACAGCCCTGCAGCGGAGCTGGCCGCGTCAAATTCAGCGCGTACCCAGTCGTAGCCGCGCGACTCAAGTTCTAAAGCGAGTTCCTTGCCGCCGGTCTTGACGATTTGTCCGTCTTCCATCACATGCACGAAGTCGGGTGTAATGTAATTGAGCAGACGCTGGTAGTGAGTGACCAGAATGACGGCATTGTCCGCTGTAAGCAGACGGTTCACACCGCCTGCGACGATGCGCAGCGCGTCAATATCCAGGCCAGAATCGGTTTCGTCGAGGATGGCAAGTTTTGGTTCCAGCACGGCCATCTGCAAAATCTCATTGCGCTTTTTTTCGCCGCCGGAAAAGCCATCATTTACGCTACGATCCAGAAAGCTTTCATCCATCTCGACGATTTTCATTTTTTCACGGATGAAGTCATCAAATTCGAGAGGGTCAAGCTCTTCGCACCCGCGTCCCGCCTGGACGGTGTTATAGGCGAGGCGTAAAAAAGCACTGTTACTCACGCCCGGAATTTCTACAGGATATTGAAAGGCCAGGAATACACCGGCGCGCGCACGGTCTTCTGTGCTCATCGTCAGCAGATCATTACCTTGAAACAGCACTTCACCACCGGTGACCTTATAAGACGGATGGCCTGCAAGTATCTTGGAAAGCGTGCTCTTGCCAGAACCGTTCGGCCCCATAATGGCATGCACTTCGCCTGCGCGCACGATGAGATCAATCCCTTTCAGGATGTCTATGCCATTGACGCTGGCTGAGAGCTCGCGCACTTCCAGTAAGGTTTTGCTATTTTTAGTAATCACCCAACGCTTCCTTCCAGTTTCAGTTCTAATAATTTAGTGGCTTCCACTGCGAACTCCATCGGTAGTTGCACGAATACATCTTTGCAGAAACCGTTGATGATCATGGAAATGGCTTCTTCGGTGCCGATGCCGCGTTGCGCGAAATAAAACAGTTGTTCCTCACCGATCTTGGACGTGGACGCCTCATGCTCGACCTTGGCAGTATTGTTCTGCACCTGAATATACGGGAAGGTATTCGCGCCGCAATGCGAACCGATTAACATCGAATCGCACTGTGAATAATTACGCGCGCCATCAGCCTTCGCGCCGACCTTCACCAGGCCACGATAACTATTATTCGAATAACCGGCTGAGATACCTTTGCTGATGATCGTGCTACGCGTGTTCTTGCCGATATGGATCATCTTGGTGCCTGTGTCGGCCTGCTGTTTGTGGTTGGTCAGCGCGACAGAATAAAATTCACCGCTGGAGTTGTCGCCCAGTAACACACAGCTCGGATATTTCCAGGTGATGGCCGAACCGGTTTCCACTTGTGTCCAGGAAATCTTGGAATTGATGCCCTTGCATAAGCCACGCTTGGTCACGAAGTTGTAAATGCCACCCACGCCGTTTTCATCGCCGGCATACCAGTTTTGCACGGTCGAGTATTTGATATTGGCGTTGTCGAGCGTGATCAATTCGACCACTGCCGCATGTAATTGATTGGTGTCGAAGCGTGGTGCAGTGCAGCCCTCGAGATAACTCACCGAGCTGCCTTCCTCGGCGATAATCAAGGTGCGCTCGAACTGACCAGATTCCTCGGTGTTGATACGGAAGTAAGTGCTTAATTCCATCGGGCACTTGGTATTTTTCGGGATAAACACGAATGAACCATCGGTGAATACGGCGGAGTTCAGTGCCGCGTAAAAATTGTCCGCGCTCGGCACGACGCTGCCCAGATATTTTTTTACCAGCTCAGGATGGTTTTGCACTGCTTCGGAGAATGAGCAGAAGATAATGCCGACTTCGGCCAGTTTGGCCTTATAGGTCGTCGCCACTGACACGCTGTCGAACACCACGTCCACCGCGACATTGGCGAGCGCCTTGCGCTCATTCATCGGGACGCCAAGTTTCTCGAAGGTACGAATCAATTCCGGGTCTACTTCATCCATGCTGGCCAGTTTTTTCCTGGGCTTGGGCGCGGAGTAGTAGATCATGTCCTGGTAGTCAATCCTGGGATAATGCACGTTTGGCCAGGTCGGTTCGGTCATCGTTAGCCAATGGCGATAGGCTTGCAGGCGAAACTCCAACATCCACTCCGGCTCGTTTTTCTTCTGGGAAATGACGCGAATAACGTCTTCGTTCAGCCCTTTAGGCAAGGTATCGGCCTCGATCTCGGTCTTAAAACCGTGCTCGTAGGGGCGATTAACCAGGGATTGCAGCGCTGCACTCATTATGTCATTCCGGGCCTTTTGGCCTATTCCTGAGTATTTTACTAGGGTATTACTATAGTAAACCTGACTGATTTGTTCAAGTATTTTTCCCTCGCGCTGGCAGCTTAGCCAAATCGACTAAACTGACGTGCGGTGGGGCGCAGTGATAGAATGCCGCGCCTGTTCACAGTCTTGGAGTGTGCCCGTGAATTATAGTAAGATCGCCATCCCGGCCAGTGGCGAGAGGATTAGCGTCAACGCCGACCAGTCCCTAAAAGTCCCTAACCGGCCCATTATTCCGTTCATCGAAGGCGATGGGATAGGTGTGGACATTACACCCGTGATGCGCCATGTCGTGGATGCGGCGGTCGCCAAGGCCTACAGTGGCAAGAAAACCATCGCCTGGATGGAAGTCTACGCTGGGGAAAAAGCAGTGAAGGTGTATGGCAACGACACCTGGTTGCCCGACGAAACGCTGCA
>JAYTIZ010000056.1:0-16920 GCA_043731445.1 Gammaproteobacteria bacterium
GCCCGTTTCTTTGCGGAGGCCTTTGTGACGACATGGCTGCGCCGTCTCTCTTATTACGGCCTTGCGCATTATTGGGGCGCTGATTATTAGGGCGACGCGCAGTCTGTTCAGCAGACCGATTAGGATTCTTCCCACGGTTTTGAGTTTTATTCTGCGAGGTGGAAGCGGCTGATCGGGTAGGCTCACGCAAGGGCTCAGCTTTTTGCTCATCCGTGCCATTGCCGGTGCCAAACAGATTGACCCAGAGCTGCCTGATCAAACCAATCTTCTCCGTTTTTTGCACTTGCTGGGATACTGGAGCTGAAACGGATGGTATGAAATTTTTGACCACCGCTTCTTCCATGGTGACCTTTTCCTCAGGTGCCATCTTCTCGGTTTTTTCTTCCACCAGAGTTACCATCTCGTAACTCGGTTTGGTGGCTTCTTCTGTGGCAACCTCGTCCTTACGGATACGCTGAATTTCGTAATGCGGTGTCATAAGGCCACTATTGGGAATCAGAACAATGCTGATGGTGTGGCGCTTCTCAACGGCATTGACCGCCTGGCGTTTTTCATTAAGCAGGAAGGTCGCAACATTGACGGGCACTTGCGCGATGATTTGACCACTGCCTTCCTTCATAGCCTCTTCTTCGATAATGCGCAGGATAGCAAGCGCGGATGACTCCACGCTGCGTATAGTGCCTTGACCCACACAACGCGGGCAAACCAGGCGACTGGTTTCGCCTAGCGAGGAACGAATGCGTTGGCGCGACATTTCCAGTAATCCAAAGCGCGAGATACGTCCGATCTGCACACGAGCGCGATCGGCCTTGAGTGCTTCTTTAAGTCGGTCTTCCACTTCGCGTTGATTACGCGCCGGTGTCATGTCAATGAAGTCAATAACAATCAAGCCACCCAAGTCACGCAGGCGTAGCTGGCGCGCAATCTCATCAGCCGCTTCAAGGTTGGTATTTAGAGCAGTTTCTTCGATGTCGCTGCCACGTGTAGCGCGTGCCGAATTGATATCAATGGAAACCAGCGCTTCATTGTGATCAATAACAATCGCGCCACCGGAAGGCAGGCGTACCTCGCGGTTGAATGCCGATTCAATCTGACTTTCAATCTGATAACGCGTGAACAATGGCACATGATCTTCATACAGCTTGAGTTTTGCCTGGCTGTGCGGCATAAACTGCTGCATGAACTCAGTGGCCTGATTGAATACTTCACGATCGTCAATCAGGATTTCATTAATATCCTTACGCAAGTAGTCGCGTATGGCGCGAATAATGACATTACTTTCTTGATAGATCAGGAAAGGCGCGGAGCGTTGCGTGGCACCTGCTTGGATACGTGCCCAGAGGTCTACCAGGTAATCTAAGTCACCCTGCAACTCTTCCGCGCTTTTGCCTACGCCTGCGGTGCGTACGATGAGTCCCATCCCTTCCGGTACGTTCAGGGCATTCAGGGCGTCACGCATTTCATTGCGATCATCACCCTCGATGCGGCGGGAGACACCTCCAGCACGAGGATTGTTGGGCATGAGGACGAGGTAGCGTCCGGCCAGACTGATAAAAGTCGTCAGTGCTGCGCCTTTATTACCGCGTTCTTCTTTTTCTACCTGAACAATAATTTCCTGGCCTTCCTGGAGCATTTCTTTAATGCGCCCAGTGCTATTGGCCGTAGTGGAGTTGAAGTTGTCACGGGTCACTTCTTTAAGAGGGAGGAAACCATGGCGTTCAGAGCCATAGTCCACAAACGCAGCTTCTAGGCTGGATTCGACGCGAGTCACTTTCGCTTTATAGATATTGGATTTTTTCTGCTCGCGAGTGGAGCTTTCGATATCCAAATCGTAAAGACGCTGACCATCTACCAGTGCAACACGCAACTCCTCTGGCTGAGTTGCGTTAAATAACATTCTTTTCATTGTTGATCCTTCAGCGCTCAACCACATCTTCGTGTGGGCTCGCCGGACTAATATTTAGCGTGTACAATAACTGCCACGCCAAGCTTAAAGAGCTAGGTTGGTTGGTATTCCACCTAAAATTAGTCGGCGCAGTATGCTCGACAGCATGGGAGCGCGCTCATTTGTTACCGCTCTGAAATAGGGCGAGCGAATATAAACCCTTGTTTGAGGTCAGTGCTAAGGCACCGCAACCTCGTCCGAATTGTTCTATACGCCGTGAAATTCCTGGCGGACATAACACAACAATTACGGTAATCCGTTGTTTAAGCCGAACCTTTTACCGGCAGGCTAACTAGTATTATCGCAAAAATGACCGAAACTTGCAAAAAAGCAACAAATCCAGTGTATTTTGTCGAGATTTTCGCCGATCAGGCAGGACAACGCTTGGATAATTTCCTGGTGACCCTCTTAAAAGGTGTCCCTAAGAGCCGGATTTACCGGATGGTGCGCAAGGGCGAAGTCAGGGTCAACAAGGGGCGCAGCAAACCGGATTACCGCCTACAAGGTGGGGACCAGGTGCGCATCCCACCCGTGCGACAGGGCGAACCAGCTGAAGCAGTCCGGCCTAGCACTAAAGTCTTCGAATTATTGGAAGAGAGTGTGATCTACGAAGACAAGAGCCTACTTGTTATCAACAAACCTTCCGGCATCGCCGTGCACGGAGGCAGTGGTCTGAATTATGGCGTGATTGAAGCACTGCGGGCATTACGACCTACCGCACCTTTTCTGGAACTGGTACATCGCCTGGACCGGCCTACTTCGGGCTGTTTGATGATTGCCAAAAAGCGCAGTTTTTTGCGCACGGTGCATGCGTTATTGCGTGAAGGTGCCGTAGATAAGCGCTATCTTGCCCTGGTTAAGGGTCGCTGGCGGGGAGGGGAACGCACTGTTCGGGCTGCACTGGAGAAGAACACCCTGCAATCCGGTGAGCGTATGGTGCGGGTGAGTGAAGAGGGTAAACAGGCGGCCAGCGTATTTAAACCGCATACGGTATATGCAGACACGAGTCTGATGGAAGTTAAGTTGCTCAGCGGTCGTACTCATCAGATTCGAGTGCATGCAGCTTATAGCGAACACCCCATTGCTGGTGACGATAAGTATGGAGACAATGTATTCAACCAACGACTGCACGGTCTGGGACTCAAGCGCCTGTTTTTACATGCCCACTCACTACAGCTGCAACTTCCTGAAACCGGCCAGACTATTCACGTAACAGCACCGCTGGGAAATGATTTACAGCGAGTCTTAGAGAAACTGAAATGAGCAAAGCTAAACGTTTTCCATTATTGGTGTTCGACTGGGATGGCACGCTCATGGACTCGGCGGCGCGCATCGTAAGCTGTATGCAGGCTGCGGCTAGCGATGTTGGGTTACCCCCACTGGAAAGCAGTGTGATCCGGAATATCATTGGCCTGGGTTTGCGTGAGGCCATGAACAGACTGTTTCCGGGAAGTGATGAGTCATTGCAGGACGCATTGACGACGCGCTACCGTCACCATTTTCTGGGTACCGAGTACGCACCTTCGCCGCTATTCCCGCAGGCGAAGGAGACCTTGACCTATCTGCATGATGAGGGTTACTGGCTTGCGGTGGCGACGGGTAAGGGACGCTCCGGTTTAGAGTCGGTGTTGGAAGAGACAGGCTGCAAAGGTTTATTCCATGCAACCCGCTGTGCCGATGAGACCTCCTCGAAACCCGATCCACAGATGTTGCAGGAGATCATGGGAGCATTAAACATTGCTGCACGCGATACGCTCATGATTGGCGATACCGAGTATGATATGCACATGGCCAACAATGCCGGGGCAGCGGGGCTTGCGGTGAGTTACGGGGTTCATGAGCGCGAGCGTTTGTTACAATGTCAACCTTTGGCGTGCGTGGATAGTATTAGCGAGTTACGTTTGTGGTTAGAGAGTGCCTGATAGCAATTTAATTTAACAGAGAGTTTATTTATGGCCGACAACGAGACAGAAATCAAATTATCCCCCAGTTCTGAACAGACCACTGCGTGGGAACGTACTATGATCAGCCGCCTGTTATCTGCGGGCATTGACGAACAGCGCCGCACACGGCGTTGGAGCATCTTTTTTAAATCACTATTTTTTCTATACCTGTTTCTGTTACTGATCATTTCGTTACCGAAAGACTGGCGGAGCGACGGCGTAAGCAGCGCAGGCCGGCATACTGCTTTAGTAGATATGCAAGGTGTAATCGCCGACAACTCAGCGGCTAGCGCGGACACAATCGTTAGCGGACTGCGCGCGGCTTTTAAAGATAAAGGCACCGTTGGCGTTATCTTGCGCATCAATAGCCCCGGTGGCAGCCCGGTGCAGGCGGGTTACATCACGGATGAAATTCAGCGCTTGCGTATACAATATCCCGCTATCCCGCTCTATGCCGTGATTACCGACGTGTGTGCCTCTGGAGGTTATTACGTGGCCTCGGCTGCCGATAAAATCTATGCCGATAAAGCGAGTCTGGTCGGTTCCATCGGTGTGTTGATGGATGGCTTCGGCTTTACAGGCACGATGGATAAACTGGGTGTGGAAAGACGCCTGCTCACGGCGGGGGGGCACAAGGGTTTTCTGGACCCTTTCTCACCTGTGAACGAGGAAGAGATTAAGCACGTGCATGGCTTACTCAATGATATTCACCGCCAGTTTATTGATACGGTTAAACATGGACGTGGTGCGCGTTTGAAAGACAGTCCGGAATTATTCAGCGGTCTGGTGTGGACAGGCGAGCAGGGCGTAGGATTAGGTTTGGTGGACGGCCTGGGTAGTAGCAGTTATGTCGCGCGTGAAGTTATTAAGGCGGAAACTATCGTAGATTACACTCCGCGTGAGAATTATCTGAATCGCTTAACGGAGCGTTTCGGATTGACGATGGCGAAGTCCTTATCTGCCAGCTTCGGCTTGCATGCGAATGGTCCTACACTGAGATAACTTTATAGAATTGCAACGCCTTCCCGTTCCAGCATTTGCGCCAAACGGATCAGTGGTAGCCCGATGAGTGCTGTCGGGTCATCGCTGTTTATTTTATCCAGTAAACTGATCCCCAACCCTTCCGATTTAAAACTTCCCGCGCACTGATACGCGGGTTCGCGTTCCAGATAGTGTTCGATTTGGGTATTCGATAGTCTGCGGAACACGACATGAGTAGAGACGACCTCTGTTTGCAGAGTTCCCGTGACACTGTTCAACAGACAGAGCGCGGTGAGGAACTGTGCGGCCTGCCCTGATAAGCGCTGCAATTGCTTTACGGCTTGCTCATGTGCACCTGGTTTACCGAGTACCTCCCCATGTAGCAACGCCACTTGATCGGAGCCGATAATCAAGGCAGTTGGGTAGATGCTCATCACTGCTCTGGCTTTGGCTTCGGCCAGCCTGCGCACCAGCGCTTCAGGTGATTCATCAGGCAGTGCTGTTTCATCCACGTCCGGGCTTGCAGTGCGGAAAGGTAGATCCAAACGCTCAAGCAGTTGCCGTCTGAAGGGAGAGGTGGATGCCAGAATAATCGATTGCATAAGCGATGTTGTTTTGAAATAACGACCACGAACGGATTGAATGCCAGCGGATCGTTGATTTTACATGGAAAAGCGTGATTTACCGAGCCTTTCCTTTGACACGCGGCCCCGCTGGCTATATCATGCGCGGTCTATGTCAGAGCGGCTACCCGAGTTTGTGGATCCGCTACATATGGCTAATATGGGGCTGTTACTCAGCGGTCAGTTAGCAATAAGTAGTATGTCGCGCTTAGCGACCACACTGCACACCATACAAGGAATGGTGAATGTCGAACTGGAGTTCGGCAGAGACGAGGGGCGCACACGCTATTTGCGTGGACGTATCAGTGCTGAGCTGACGCTTGTTTGTCAGCGCTGCCTCCAACCCATGACGTTGGCTGTTCAGGTAGAGCCGTGTTTGGGCCTTGTGACGAGCGCGGATCAGATCGATTCATTGCCGGACAATTATGAGCCTTTGCTGGTAGAGTCGCATGCGATGTCACTCGCGGCGATTGTTGAAGATGAGTTGTTGCTGGGTTTGCCGGTAGCACCCAAGCATACTGACGTAAATTGTACGAAACAGCCTGGTCATACAGGGCCAGACGTAGAACGCAAGAATCCTTTTGCAGTACTAAATCAATTTAAACAAACAGACAACCAGTAATGGAGCGAGTCCATGGCCGTACAAAAAAGCCGTAAAACACCTTCCAAGCGTGGCATGCGCCGTTCGCATGACTCACTGACTGCCTCTACTTTATCTATAGAGAGTAGCTCCGGTGAGACCCATTTGCGCCACCACATCAGCCCAGAAGGTTATTACCGGGGCCGCAGGGTTATCGCTAAAAAGGACGAGTAGGGCTTGGCCACTCGGCCTGGTTCACCGATCTTACTTGTACGAGCGTGGCTTTGAAGTCACTGTGATCGTTGCACCCTCTCTCTGCAAACTTCCTATTCGTGTATAGCACCACGCAGTTTTCTTCTGCACTAATCTCATGAGCCCAAACGTGATTGTTGCTCTGGATGCCATGGGTGGAGATCATGGCCCTGCGGTCGTAGTGCCAGCGGCGTTGGCGGCACTGGCGCGCCATGATGAACTCAAACTTATCCTCGTGGGTGATCGTGAATTACTCAGTGCGCAATTACACGCGCAAAAGGCTGCATTAGGTGAGCGGCTGGTGATTCAGCACGCTTCGCAGCGTGTGGAGATGGACGAGCTGCCATCGCAAGCGCTACGTAATAAAAAAGATTCTTCCATGCGCGTGGCAATTAATCTCGTCAAGGAAGGGACTGCCCATGCCTGTGTCAGTGCCGGAAATACCGGTGCTCTGATGGCGACCGCGCGTTATGTATTGAAAACCCTTCCTGGGGTGGATCGTCCTGCGATCATTTCTGCGTTACCTACCATGCACGGCCATACCCATATGCTCGATTTAGGCGCTAATATTGATTGCAGCGCCGAGCAGTTATTTCAGTTTGCCGTGATGGGCTCCGTGCTGGTCAGTGCCGTAGACAACATCGCCCGCCCGCGCGTCGGCGTACTGAACATCGGCGAGGAAGAGATCAAAGGAAACGAGCAAGTCAAGGAAGTAGCCCGTATGCTTGCCGAGAGTGATATTAATTATATTGGCTTTGTGGAAGGTGACGCCATCTACGCGGGCGCTGCCGATGTCGTGGTCTGCGATGGGTTCATTGGTAATGTCGCGCTGAAGACGAGCGAAGGTGTCGCGCGCATGATTAGCCATTATATGAAACAAGAATTCCATCGCAATATCTTCACTAAACTCGCTGGATTCATAGCGCTTCCAGTGTTAAAAGCATTACGGGCGAAAATAGATCCACGCTGTTATAACGGCGCAAGTTTGTTAGGCCTGCAAGGTATTGTGATCAAGAGTCATGGCAGTGCTGATGTCTTTTCTTTTGGCAATGCTATCCGCGAGGCGATGACCGAGGTGAGCAACGATGTGCCGCAGCGCATCGGCAAGCAACTGGGTCAACAATTGCAGGAAAGGCAGGCCCTATGAAGGAACAATATTCACGTATCGCGGGCACCGGTGCTTATCTCCCAGCCAAAATTTTAACCAATGCTGATTTGGAAAAGATGGTGGATACCACTGATCAGTGGATCGTCGAGCGCACGGGTATCCACGAACGGCACATCGCCGCCGCCGATGAGACTACCTGCGATCTTGCTGAAATCGCCGCGCAACAAGCTATCGCCGCCGCAGAAATTGACGCTAGTGATATTGATCTGATTATCGTCGCTACCACGACCCCGGATCGAATTTTCCCAAGCACCGCCTGCATGTTGCAAGAGCGCCTCGGTATTCATGGCTGTCCCGCATTCGATATCCAGGCTGTCTGCACAGGTTTTATTTACGCGTTGAGCGTAGCCGATAAATTTATTCGTACTGGCAGTGCCAAGCGTGCGCTGGTAGTGGGTGCTGAAACATTGTCGCGCATTACCGACTGGACCGACCGCGGCACCTGCATCCTGTTTGGTGATGGGGCGGGTGCAGTAATTTTAGAAGCCAGTGATGAGCCGGGCATTCTCTCCACCCACCTGCATGCCGATGGAAAATATCAGGATTTATTGTCTGTCGAAGCCGGTGTCTCGCAGGGTTATGATGCGTTGCAGGAAGGTAATGCGTACATCCAGATGCAGGGCAGTGAAGTATTTAAAGTTGCCGTGAATACGCTGGATCAAATCGCTGATGAAACTTTAACAGCAAATCATATGGAAAAGTCTGAGCTCGACTGGCTCATTCCGCATCAGGCCAATATTCGCATCATCGCCGCCACGGCCAAGAAATTGAAACTGCCGATGGAGCGTGTGATTGTGACCGTCGGAGAGCACGGTAATACTTCCGCAGCCTCGATACCACTGGCATTAGATGTTGCCGTGCGTGATGGGCGTATTCAACGCGGTGATACGCTCTTGCTGGAAGGATTTGGCAGTGGATTCACCTGGGGTTCGGCCTTGTTGAAGTACTAGTCCGCAACGTGAGCGATAATTCCGGAAAGCTTGCTTTTGTATTTCCTGGCCAGGGTTCGCAGGCAGTAGGCATGCTCGCCGACTTTGCTACGATCTATCCCGTGGTACAAGAAACATTCGCTATTGCCTCAGAGCGCTTGGGCTACGATCTCTGGCAACTCGCCCAACAAGGACCCGAAGCAGAGCTTAATCGTACTGAAAATACTCAGCCTGCCATGCTAGCAGCGGGTGTAGCGTTGTGGCGAGTCTGCCAAGAACAACGCATGCCTACACCGGCGATGATGGCTGGACATAGTTTAGGAGAATACACGGCCCTGGTGTGCGCTGGGGCGCTGGATTATGCGGATGCTATTGAGCTGGTAGCTGCGCGCGGGCGCTATATGCAAGAGGCAGTTCCGGCTGGCGAAGGCGCGATGGCAGCCATCCTGGGGCTCACCGATGAACACGTCATTGAACTCTGTCAGCAAGCTGCACAAGGTGAGGTGGTATCAGCGGTGAATTTTAATTCGCCTGGCCAAGTAGTCGTGGCAGGAGCAGCGAATGCCGTAGCGCGTGCCGTGGCGATGGCGAAAGATCAAGGTGCCAAGCGTGCACAATTATTAGCGGTGAGCGCCCCCTCGCACTGCGTGCTTATGCGGCCTGCCGCTGAACGCCTGACTGAACGTTTACAGAAAGTAGCACTAAACAGCCCGCGTATACCGGTTATCAATAACGCCGATGTCTTGGTTTACACTGATGCAGAGAGCATCCGTGATGGTCTTGTCCGGCAACTTTATTCTCCGGTGCGCTGGGCGGATATTATCCGCAAGATGGCGACAGAGGGGGTTAAAACCCTGCTAGAATGTGGGCCAGGCAAAGTGTTGGCAGGGCTTACGAAGCGCATCGAGCCTGACATCAATGCGTTATCAATGACTGATCCGAGCCAACTCGAACACGTGAGACACTCAATAACCAATTCTGCCCCTCTCTTAAGCTGATATGCCATTGACCAATGAGATTGCTTTAATCACCGGTGCAAGCCGTGGAATAGGGCGGGCCATCGCCCTGGAGTTAGGACGTCAGGGTGCTGTTGTGATTGGCACAGCAACCTCAGAGAAAGGTGTAGAAGAAATAAATAAGTTTATGAATAATAGTATAAAAGGTGCGGCTTATATTCTTAATGTAACCGATCAGGCTTCAATTGACAGTACCTTGGTGGAAGTAGAAAAAAACTTTGGGCCGCCTAGTATTTTGGTGAATAATGCCGGTGTCACGCGTGATAATTTGCTCATGCGTATGAAAGATGAAGAATGGGATGAGATTATCAACACTAATCTCAGTTCGGTGTACCGTTTATCGAAGGCATGTATACGCGGGATGATGAAAGCACGCCGTGGCCGCATAATAAGCATCGCCTCTGTGGTAGGGGTGATGGGTAATGCCGGACAAACTAACTACGCTGCTGCGAAAGCAGGTATTATTGGATTCACCAAGGCACTGGCGCGGGAAGTCGGTCCACGGGGGATCACCGTCAATACCGTGGCGCCGGGCTTTATTGATACTGATATGACCCGCGCTCTGAATGAGCAGCACAAGAGCGCTTTACTGGAGAATATACCGCTTAACCGTTTGGGTAGTGTGGAAGAGATTGCAGCAGCAGTAGCTTTCCTGGCTTCACCGGCGGCTGGCTATATTACCGGTGAGACATTGCACGTAAACGGCGGCATGTTCATGGCGTAAGCCCTTGATCTCTATTACTCTTAATATCATACCAAGCTAAGCCTAGTATCAGCCGGAACTTTTCAATTAAAATAGCGCTTATAATCTAGTATTGGCTTCTAAACGTAGGGAGGTTGTACCTGTCATGAATAATGTCGAAGAGCGTGTCAAGAAAATCGTTATTGAGCAATTGGGAGTTAAGGAGGAGGAAGTCAGCAATGAGTCTTCTTTCGTGGATGATCTTGGCGCAGATTCACTCGACACTGTGGAGTTGGTGATGGCCCTCGAAGAAGAATTCGAATGCGAGATTCCTGATGAGGCCGCTGAGAAAATTACCACCGTGCAGCAGGCTGTTGATTACATCAACTCGCATCAGGCTTAATTAATCTTTTCGTTATACAGTGGGGCCGCCCCGCGGTTACGGTGGCGGCCTTTGTTTTTCTCTCTTTAGGAACTCTTCCAGTGGAAAAAAGGCGCGTCGTCATTACCGGACTGGGCTTGATTTCTCCTGTAGGGCTCACTGTAAAAGATTCCTGGGCTAATATCCTGGCCGGGAAAAGCGGCATCGCGCCGATTACCCACTTCGATGCTGCTCAGTTCAGCACGCGCTTTAGTGGCAGCGTGAAAAATTTTGATGCAAGCCACTATATCCCCGCTAAAGACATCAAGAAGATGGATCCGTTCATCCACTATGGTATTGCGGCTGGCAAGCAGGCGATAGAGGATGCTGGTTTAACGGTCACTGAACAAAATGCACAGCGTATTGGTGTTGCAATTGGTTCGGGTATGGGCGGCCTGCCTGGCATCGAGAAGGGCTATGATGCTTACCTGCAAGGCGGACCACGCAAATTTTCACCTTTTTATGTGCCTAGCAATATCATCAATATGGTCTCAGGTAATCTCTCTATTATGTATGGACTGAAGGGCCCCAATATTGCCATCGTCACAGCCTGCTCAACAGGTGCACATAGTATTGGTATGGCTGGCCGGATGATTGAGTATGGTGATGCTGACGTAATGATTGCCGGAGGTACCGAGATGGTAACCTGTCCGTCCGGCCTGGGAGGCTTCGCCGCTGCGCGCGCATTGTCTACGCGCAATGATGATCCTGCCACAGCGAGTCGACCCTGGGATTTGGATCGCGACGGTTTTGTGCTAGGTGACGGTGCAGGTGTGTTGGTACTGGAAGAGTATGAGCATGCCAAGCGGCGCGGTGCGACTATCTATGCTGAGTTGAAAGGTTCAGGGATGAGTGCCGATGCTCACCACATCACCTCTCCATTAGAAGATGGTGAGGGTGCACGGCAGTGCATGGAAAACGCGCTGCGTAACGCCGACATTGCACCGGAAACTGTGGATTATATCAATGCGCACGGTACCTCCACGCCAGCAGGTGACAAAGCAGAGACCTATGCAGTCAAGAACATGTTTGGCGCACATGCGTATAAGCTCGCGCTCAGCTCCACCAAATCCATGACGGGTCATTTACTCGGTGCAGCGGGGGGTGTTGAGGCGGTATTTAGCGTGTTGGCGATACGCGACCAGGTTGCTCCTCCAACGATTAATCAATTTACTCCTGATCCGGAATGTAATCTGGATTATGTGCCGAACGAAGCACGCCAAATGAAGATTGATGTAGTGCTTTCTAATTCCTTTGGATTTGGTGGCACTAACGGCACGCTGGTGTTCAGCAGATTGCGTTAGCGCAAATACTGCTGCAGTTCGCGCAGCCACTTTATTCCAATGAGTTGCCTACCTACTCAGTGCATGGAACTCAGAGTGGACTGTGATTTGCTGGAACTGCATCGCAGCCATCCTACCCGTTATCCCTATCTCCTGGAAAGCGTCGCGCAGAACTCCTCAACAGGGCGCTACGACATCCTGTTTGCTTTTCCTGGTGATAGCTTAGTCCTTAATAGTCAGGATGATCTGAAGGGGGAGGGGGTAGCTGTAGAGGGCACCGATTTTCTGGAGAATTTCGATGCATGCTGGTCAACAGAGCATCCAATACACACGGCATCAACCGATCTACCCTTCAGCGGAGGCTGGTTTGTCTATCTGGGCTACGAACTTTCCCTACAAATTGAGCCTACCCTGCGCCGTAAAGCAAAAGCATGGCTTACACAGAACTCATCGTTGCCAGTTGCTTTTGCAACACGTATTCCTGCGGCATTAATCAGAGATAACTCTGTAGGTAAATTATTTACTATTACTGAAGTAGGCCATGAGCACCTTCAGAGCCAGATGCTAGCTGATGTGCAGATGGCACGGCAGGTTTCTTCTCCATCAAATAATGTTCTAGCAGACTGTCTGGAAGAAGCAGAGTCCGCACAATTTCTGGACGACATAAGACACATTCAACGCTATATTAAAGAAGGCGATATTTTTCAGGTGAATCTGTCACGTCTGTGGCAAGGGGAGTTGAAATCGAATACTGAAGCAGCTGATATATACCAACGTTTCCGTGAGCATAACCCCGCACCCTTTGCGGGTTTAGCGCAGTATGGGGAGAACACTCTCATTAGCTCTTCACCGGAGCGTTTGGTAAAAGTACATGATGGTATTATTGAAACGCGTCCCATTGCGGGTACACGCCCGCGTATTCAGTCTGATCTTACTGAGACCCAAGCCTTGCTTGGCCATCCCAAAGAGCGCGCCGAACATATTATGCTCATTGACCTTGAGCGAAATGATCTGGGCCGGGTCTGTGTACCCGGAAGTGTGGTAGTCGATGAGTTAATGACTATAGAAAGTTATGCCCATGTGCATCACATTGTTTCTAATGTGCGTGGCAAACTGCGCCAAGGTGTTACACCCGGAAAAATTCTGCGGGCTGTCTTCCCAGGTGGCACCATCACTGGTTGTCCCAAAGTGCGCTGTATGGAGATCATCGCTGAATTGGAACAAGCCCCGCGCGGTGCTTATACGGGTTCCATGGGCTATATCAATCACGATGGAAGCATGGATTTCAATATCCTGATACGGACCTTGGTTAAAGAAGGGCAACACATTACGCTGCGTGCCGGTGCAGGTATTGTGGCTGATTCTATTCCGCAGCGGGAGCTGGAAGAAACCCGTGCCAAGGCACGCGGCATGCTGTTGGCATTAGGGCAAACTTAAGATGATCCTGGTGAACGGCGAGGCTGTTACACACGTCAGCGTCGAAGACCGTGGCTTACTTTATGGCGATGGCTTATTTGAAACCATTGCCGTGCGTGATGGCCGCCCAATACTTTGGCAGCGACACATGCAGCGGCTGATATCAGGCTGTACGCGACTGGCTATTCCACAACCTGATTCGCAATTACTTTGGGATGAAGCCCTTACGGTTTGCAAGGAAGTGCAGCAGGCGGTACTCAAAATTATTATTACGCGCGGAATATCTGGCCGCGGATATCGTCCCGATGCTACTGAAATTAAACCTACTCGCATTATTACACTCCATCCCTGGCCGGACTATCCACCTGAATTTACAACACACGGGGTGAGTGTCCGCTTATGCACAAATCGTTTAGGCAGTAACCCAGCCCTGGCCGGGGTGAAACATCTTAACCGCCTCGAACAGATAATGGCGCGTAGTGAATGGCATGACCATTCAATCCAGGAGGGGTTTATGTTGAATAGCACAGGCCACGTCATTGAAGGTACCATGAGCAATGTATTCATGGTGCGCGAAGGTGTCGTAATCACACCTGATCTATCCGAGTGTGGCGTACCGGGTATCATACGTGCAGAAATACTTGAGCAGGTGGCAGCGTGGTCTATTCCCTGCGACATCACGGCGATAAGCGTTGAGGAACTTATGGCAGCGCAAGAAGTCTTTCTATGTAATAGTATCATTGGGATTTGGCCAGTACGCGCATTCACTGGCATACACTTCCCAGTCGGCTCCTTGACACAACGTATCATCACTCATCTTGATGAGCTTTTCACGACATGCTAAAACAATTATTCCGCTTATTCAGTTTTGTATTCGTTATCGTAACGCTAGCGGTAGCTTGGCTCGTTATTGATTACCAACACTTCATCAACACGCCGTTGCTTGCGGATGATCAAAGGCTGTATTACGAGGTCAAGCCCGGTGCAAATATCAAGGAGATTGCAAAAGATCTTGAAGAACGTGGTGTTATTAAGCATTGGATGTATCTGGCAGGTGTGGCCAGATGGCAGGGCAAGGCGCAACTAATCAAGACGGGTGAATACGAATTTCCTCCGGGAACTACGCCGCAGGGTTTATTGGATCAACTCGTCGCGGGCAAGGTACTTAAGCATTCTTTAACCATTGTTGAAGGATGGACTTTCAATCAAATGATGCATGCTATACGGCGCAACGAGATACTCATCCATAGTTTAAAAGACCTGAATAATCAGCAGATCATGGCCGAACTAGGTTGGCCAGATGAACATCCAGAAGGGCGCTTTTATCCAGACACCTATTCATTCCCAAAAGGCATGACGGATGTAGCCTTTCTCCAGCGTGCCCATCGGGCTATGAGTGATTATCTGGATAAAGAGTGGCAAGTCCGCGATCCGAATTTACCACTGCACACTCCCTATGAAGCGCTTATCCTGGCCTCTATTGTAGAACGGGAAACTGCTGCAACGAGTGAACGCCAGACTATTGCAGGGGTATTTATCCGGCGCTTGCAAAAAAACATGTTGTTGCAGACAGATCCTACCGTAATCTATGGGTTAGGTGCAGCCTACGATGGAAATATCAGACGTAGCGATCTAACTACCGATACGCCTTACAACACCTATGTGCATGCCGGGTTGCCTCCTACACCCATTGCCTTGCCGGGTCACGATGCAATTTATGCCGCGCTACACCCGGAAGCTGGTAATAGTATATTTTTTGTCTCACGTGGAAATGGCACCCACGAATTTACTGACAACCTCGCGGATCACAATCGGGCTGTACGTAAATATCAACTGAGGGATAAGCCGACGGAAACAACTGAAGATACTGGGGAAACTTCCAATGCTACTCCACCCTAGATCATGAAAGGTCACTTCATCACCATAGAAGGTATCGAGGGTGCGGGCAAAACCAGCAACCTTCAGTTTATCCGTGATTATCTCAGTGCGCTAGGAAAAGAAGTAGTGGTGACGCGCGAGCCCGGCGGCACACCACTGGCCGAACAGATTCGTGGCCTGTTGCTCGATCATCAGCAAGCTGGCCTTTGCAGCGACAGTGAAACATTACTCCTGTTTGCGGCACGTGCGGACCATCTTGAGAAAGTCATCTACCCAGCGCTGGCTACGGGAAAGTGGGTGCTCTGTGATCGCTTCACTGAGGCGACGTATGCTTATCAGGGTGGTGGACGCGGCATTCCCTTGGCACGCATCGCTCTGCTTGAGGAGTGGGTGCAGGGTGAATTGCGGCCCGATCTTACTTTATTGTTTGATGTCCCCGTCATCTTGGGTCTTGATCGTGCTGCACGACGCAATAGCCCAGATCGTTTCGAGAGCGAACAAGCGGCTTTTTTTGAACGTGTACGTACGGTATATTTAGAGCAGGCACGCCAGCATGCGCAGCGCTATCGCGTCATTGATACCTCGCAGCCTCACGAAGTAGTGCAACAACAAATCCGTAGCGCGTTAGATGAATTTTTCGAGTAATAGTGATGGTCACGGCAGACTTACCCGAAATAGAGAAGAATATATTCCCCTGGCAGACTGATCAGTGGCAAGGCTTGGTTGCGCGTCAGCGCAGTGCCCGATTACCACACGCTCTGTTATTTACGGGCAGGCAAGGGCTAGGTAAAAATCACTTTGCCGCACGCTTTGCACAAGCCCTGTTATGCAACACTCCGCGCACCGATGGCCAGGCATGTCACGAGTGCCGTGCCTGCCTGCTTTATCTGGCAGGTAACCATCCTGACTTTATCAGTCTGTACCCCAGCGAAGAAGGCAAGCCCATCACCATCGACCAAGTGCGCGAACTTAACGATTACCTGTCACTAAAAAGCCAATACGGTGGTTACCGGACCGTGCTTATTTCACCTGCTGAGCAAATGAATCTCGCTGCTGCTAACGGTTTATTAAAGACTCTGGAAGAGCCCGGCCCTGAGGCACTGTTGATATTGGTCACCAACACACCGGGAATACTTTTGGCCACTATCCGCAGTCGCTGCCAGGTCGTGAACTTCACAACACCCGCCACTGACGCAGCCCAGTACTGGTTGGAAACACGGATTTCTTCCGAACACGATGCAGGCCGATTGCTCGCCTTGTCTAATGGCGCACCGCTAGCAGCCTTAGCCTTGGCGGCCAGTGAGATGCTACCTATGCGCAATACCCTGTTAGACGATCTGCGCAAATTGGCGCAAGGCAAAGCCGATCCGGTGAGCGTCGCCGCCGAATGGCTGCAAAAGGGGGCGGCACAAGCCTTATGCTGGATGTCCAGCTGGATCATGGACATGATTCGCCTGAGGTCTGCCATCAAGCCTCCCTATCTTGCCAATACAGATAGCGAGCAGCAGCTTTCATTGCTTGCTAAGGATATGAATAGAGCTTCTCTTTATATTTGCCTGGATAGTGTGAGTGAAGCGCAGCGTTTATTAAGTCGTCAGGCGAACACGCTACTACTATTGGAAGATGTGTTAATATCCTGGCAAGCACATGCTAAGATGCGTTAATATCTTGGTATAATTAAAAGAAATATCCTTTATTTTTTAAAAAGTTAAAGGAGACTATTAAAGTAATGGCTGATATTAAATCGTCCGCTCCCGGACAACGTCAAGGCATCCTCTCAGTATCCTTCCCGGATAAAAATTC
>JAYTIZ010000057.1:0-11708 GCA_043731445.1 Gammaproteobacteria bacterium
GCTGCAACGGTCAGGATAAAGAAGACAAATATTTGGCCTGCGCTATCACCCAAATAGTGCGAGAAGGCAATGAAATTCATATTGACGGATAACACCATGATCGCCTTATCTGACTTTTTGATACTGGGAGCAATTTTGTTTTGCCTCAGCATGGCCGGAATTTTTCTTAACCGGAAAAATGTGATCATCCTGTTGATGGCGATCGAACTTATGCTGTTATCCGTCAATATGAATTTCATTGCCTTCTCGCACTATTTGGGTGATAGCGCAGGCCAAATATTTGTCTTCTTTATCCTGACCGTTGCAGCCGCTGAATCGGCGATCGGTCTCGCTATTCTCGTTGTGCTGTTTCGCAACAGGCGCACGATTAACGTGGACGATCTGGACAGTCTGAAAGGATAATCATGGATAAAGTCTGCCTAGCTATCGTACTCGCACCTTTGCTTGGCGCCATCCTTGCCGGGCTGTTTGCCAAACAGATGGGGCGCAATGGCGCGCACTCTGTGACCATTCTCGGTGTGGCGATTTCCTTCGTGCTATCACTCATTGTATTCAACTACATCGTTCTTAATGACGCCGCTCCTTTTAACGGTTCGGTCTACACCTGGATGGTGAGCGATGGCATCAAATTCGAAATAGGATTTCTGGTTGATAAGCTAACTGCTCTCATGCTGGTAGTCGTCACCTTCGTATCTTTGATGGTGCACATTTACACTATTGGCTATATGAATGACGATCCTGGGTATCAGCGCTTCTTCAGCTATATTGCCCTGTTTACGTTTTCCATGCTGATGCTGGTGATGTCCAACAACTTCCTGCAATTATTTTTCGGCTGGGAAGCGGTCGGCCTGGTCTCTTATCTCCTGATCGGCTTCTGGTTCGATCGCGAAAGTGCCATCTACGCTAACCTCAAGGCCTTCCTCGTCAACCGAGTAGGGGATCTTGGTTTCCTATTGGGTATCGCTGCGATTGTTGCCTATTTCGGTACGCTGGATTACGCCACCGTGTTCAAGGCCGCGCCTAGCCTTGCTAACACGAGCATTCAAATTATCCCTGGCAGTGAATGGTCACTGATGACCTTAATCTGCATCCTGCTATTCATCGGGGCGATGGGAAAGTCCGCGCAGGTTCCTTTACATGTGTGGCTGCCGGATTCCATGGAAGGGCCAACCCCTATCTCGGCCCTTATTCATGCCGCTACCATGGTCACCGCAGGCATTTTCATGGTGGCGCGCATGTCACCGTTATTCGAGCTTTCCGAAACGGCACTAAGCGTGATATTAGTCATTGGTGCCATTACCGCATTATTCATGGGCTTTTTGGGCATTGTACAAAACGATATCAAACGCGTTGTAGCGTATTCGACACTCTCGCAGTTAGGTTATATGACCGTCGCGCTCGGCGCCTCAGCCTATGCCGCAGGCATCTTCCATTTGATGACGCACGCTTTTTTCAAAGCACTATTATTCCTCGCTGCAGGCTCCGTGATCGTCGCGCTCCATCACGAGCAGGACATCACCAAGATGGGTGGGCTGAAAAAATATATGCCCATTACCTATTGGACATTTTTAATCGGCACGCTCGCACTGGTTGCCTTTCCCGGATTTTCGGGCTTCTTTTCCAAAGACGCCATCATCGAAGCAGTGCAGATTTCGACTACTACCGGTGCCGGATTCGCTTATGTCTGTGTACTCGTTGGCGTGCTCGTCACTTCGTTATACAGTTTCCGTCTCCTGTTCCTGGTGTTTCATGGTAAAGAACGTATGGACGAGCACACCCGCCATCATTTACATGAATCGCCTGCCGTCATCACGCTCCCCTTAATTCTGCTCGCGATTCCATCGGTCATCATTGGGGCGATCTATGCCGGGCCAATGTTGTTCGAGGACTTTTTTGGCAGCGCCATCCTAGTGTTGCCGCAACACGATGTGTTACGTGAATTGGGCAAGGAGTATCACGGCATTCTAGGATTTATAGAGCACAGCGTCATGACCGCACCATTTTGGCTTGGCATGGCTGGGTTGGCTACCGCCTGGGTTCTTTATATAAAACGTCCAGAATGGCCTACCGTTATTAAAAACCAATTCTCACTAATCCATCGGATTCTGATCCACAAATACGGTGTAGATAAATTTAACGACTACGTTTTCGCCGGTGGCGGACGCGGAATAGGGCGGCTGTTCTGGCAGATCGGTGATGTCAAACTAATAGACGGTATGATGGTAAATGGAACAGCGCGCATCATTGGCTTGTTTTCTGTCTTCGCACGTCAGATACAATCCGGTTATCTTTATCATTACGCCTTCGCCATTATCATCGGCCTGCTGCTACTACTAGGCTGGCCTTTAGTCAGTTGGCTAATCAAAACCAATGCTCTCTAATCTCCCCCTGTTAAGCCTTGTTATCTGGGTGCCGATCATCGGCGGTGTGTTATTGCTCCTGCTTGCGGGTAGTGACAGCAAAGCCTCCTGGGCGCGCGCCTTAGCCTTGGTGATATCCGCCCTAACCTTAATCCTGAGCATCCCACTCTACACAGGCTTTGACACGACCACTGCACAGATGCAGTTTGTGGAGAAGATATCCTGGATACCTACTTTTCACATCAATTACCATCTCGGCATAGACGGCATTTCCCTGCCGCTGATTCTGTTGACCACTTTCACCACGCTACTTGTCGTCATCTCCGCTTGGGAAGTGATTCAATACAAGGTCGCGCAATACATGGCGGCTTTTCTTATCCTAGAAGGCCTGATGATAGGTGTGTTTTGCGCGCTGGACGCGATACTCTTTTATGTGTTCTGGGAAGGTATGCTGATTCCCATGTTCCTCATTATCGGAATCTGGGGCGGACCGCGGCGGGTGTATGCCACAATCAAGTTCTTCCTCTATACCTTTCTTGGCTCGGTGCTGATGCTTGTCGCACTCCTGTATTTATTCTTCCAGGCAGACAGCTTTGCCATTCTGGATTTCCATGCGGTAAAGCTGGGTCTCACCGCACAAATTCTGATCTTCCTTGCCTTCCTCATGGCGTTTGCTGTCAAAGTACCTATGTGGCCAGTACACACCTGGTTGCCCGACGCACACGTTGAAGCACCTACCGGCGGTTCGGTTATCCTTGCTGCGATTCTGCTCAAGGTCGGTGCTTATGGTTTTCTCCGTTTTAGTTTACCCATTGCGCCGGATGCTAGTCATGAATTGGACTGGTTGATGATCACGCTATCATTGATCGCGGTGATCTACATCGGCTTTGTCGCGCTCGTGCAGCAGGATTTAAAAAAGCTCATTGCCTACTCCTCTATCTCGCACATGGGTTTTGTCACTCTGGGGTTTTTTATTGTATTCGGCATTTTTACAAAGACCGGCAGTCTGCAAGGTGCTGCGCTGGGCGTAGAAGGGGCAATGGTGCAGATGATTTCGCACGGCTTCGTCTCCGGCGCTTTGTTCCTATGCGTGGGTGTATTGTACGACCGGTTACACAGCCGTGAGATCAGTGCCTACGGAGGAGTGGCCAATACCATGCCGGTGTTTGCGACGCTTATGACTTTGTTTTGCCTGGCCAATGTCGGCCTGCCGGGAACGTCTGGCTTCGTGGGTGAGTTCATGGTCATCCTCGGCACGTTCAAGGCCAATGCCTGGCTAGCTTTGCTGGCAGGCACTACACTGGTGCTGGGTGCCGCTTACACCTTATGGATGGTGAAGCGTGTCATCTTTGGCCGGATCACCAGCGACAGTGTCGCCGCACTATCCGATGTTAATACACGCGAATATTTGATGCTGGGGGCTTTGGCCATCGCGGTATTATGGTTGGGGCTGTGGCCCGCTCCATTAGTGGATGTCATGCACCCCACCGTACAAAACTTACTAGAACATATAAGTAAATCAAAGCTATAAGATACTAAGTTAATAATATGCTAGAGAATACTCCAATCTTCACCATCCCCAATTTTCTCCCGGCTGCACCGGAGATATTTGTGTTGAGCATGGCTTGCTTTATTCTGGTGCTCGACCTTTTTCTCAGCGATCGCACCCGCATCATTACCTACGGACTAACCCAGCTTACCCTGATTGGTGCAGCCTTTCTGACTGTCATCCTGCACACTGCAGAGCCAGTGGTGACGTTCAATGGCACATTTATCAGCGACGCGATGGCGGAGCTTTTGAAGCTCTTCATCTATCTCGTTAGCTTTGTAGTCTTTCTGTATTCGCGGGATTACCTACGCTCACGTCAGCTCTACAAAGGTGAGTATTTCGTGCTTGGGTTGTTCGGCGTGTTGGGTATGATGGTCATGGTATCGGCCTATAGCCTGCTCACCATCTATCTCGGTCTGGAGCTACTCTCTTTATCTCTCTACACCATGGTCGCTTTCCAGAGAGACTCCGTAGTGGCCTCCGAAGCGGCCATGAAATATTTTGTGCTGGGTGCTCTGGCTTCAGGTCTGCTCTTATACGGAATGTCCTTGCTCTACGGTGTCACCGGCAGTCTCAATATTGCTCAGATCAGCGAGATTATTGCAGACAAGCCAGCAGGTAACATCGTCCTCATTTTCGGTTTGGTTTTCGTGCTCATCGGGATGGTCTTTAAGCTCGGCAGCGCGCCATTTCACATGTGGATCCCAGACGTTTATCATGGCGCACCCACCTCCGTAACCTTGTTCATCGCCGCCGCACCCAAAGTGGCAGCCTTCGCTATGCTCATGCGCCTACTGGTTGGTGGCTTAGGTGATCTGCAAAGCGAATGGCAAAGTATGCTGGCCATCCTAGCCATTCTTTCCATGGCGGTAGGCAACATCATCGCCATCGCGCAAAGCAATATCAAACGCATGCTGGCCTATTCCACAATAGCCCATGTGGGATTCCTGCTGTTGGGGATTCTCAGCGGCACTCCGCTGGGTTATTCGGCCGCGCTGTTCTACATCATCGTCTATGCCTTGATGGGGATGGGTGGCTTTGGCATGATCATTCTGCTCAGTCGCGCTGGCTTCGAAGCCGATAAGCTGGACGACTTCAAGGGCCTGAACGAGCGCAGCCCCTGGTTTGCCTTGATGATGCTCATTCTTATGTTCTCCATGGCAGGTGTACCACCGACACTGGGGTTCTACGCCAAACTCTCAGTGTTGCAAGCAGTGGTGGATGTTAATCTCACCTGGCTTGCCGCGGCCGCCGTACTTTTTTCAGTGATCGGTGCGTTCTATTATCTACGCATCATTAAACTCATGTACTTCGATAAGCCGGAAGATAACAATCCACTCAATGTCAGTTTCGACATGCGTATTACCATGAGCTTAAACGGCCTGGCGGTGTTAGTATTAGGAATATTCCCCGGCGGCCTGCTAGCACTGTGCGCCAGCGCACTCCACATTTAAGTAAGCATCGTTATGACATCTACCACCATCGCCGTAGGGGCTTTGCTTGTCTTGGCCTTTTTTGCAGCTAATCTTCCGTGGTTAAGCGAACGGGTATTTTTTGTACTGAAGCTAAAATCCGGAACGAAGGGGCCGTGGGTACGTCTGCTTGAATGGTTACTGCTTTATTTTGTGGTTGGGCTTATTGGACTAGGGTTGGAGCAAAAGTTCATGGGCACACGTCACCCCCAGGACTGGGAATTCTATGCCATCAATCTATGCCTGTTTCTGGTGTTTGCCCTGCCAGGTTTTATCTACCGCTACGATCTGAAACCTCACCTTGATAAGAAGTAAACCCTCCCGCCAGTAACCGGCGCGTCCGTATAATGGCGACGATGTAGTTTCTGCTTCTACCCAGCTTGTTTCAGTGTCATCATTACAGTCACCTGACCAATAAAACCAGTTATTATATTTAATAATATAAATATACAGTTATTAGTTGTTTATAATGTTATTTATAGATATAGATCCGCCTGTATCATGAAAAATACCGCATCTTTTGATATCGAAGAATATCTGAAAACCCTGACTAGCAGGTCGGGGGTTTATCGCATGGTGGATGCGGCAGGGGAAGTGCTCTACGTCGGCAAAGCGCTCAATTTGAAAAAGCGCGTGACCAGCTATTTTCGTAGCGGCGGCATGGGTAATTCTAAAACGCAGGCTATGGTTGAACAGATTCAGGCTATCGAAGTTACGGTAACGCATACCGAAAACGAGGCCTTAATTCTAGAGAATAACCTCATCAAGCAATTGAAGCCGCGCTACAACATTTTGCTGCGGGATGACAAAAGCTATCCCTATATCTTTTTATCCAGCCAACAAGACTTCCCTCGCCTGGAAATTCATCGCGGCGCGAAGCGTGAAAAAGGACGCTATTTCGGCCCATATCCCAGCGTGACAGCGGCGCGGGAGAGCCTAAATCTCCTGCAAAAATTATTTCGCATCCGTCAGTGTCAGGACAATTTTTTCAATAATCGTTCGCGGCCCTGTTTGCAATATCAGATCAAGCGCTGCAGTGGGCCGTGTGTCGGCCTAGTTGATAAAGAAGACTATAAGCAGGATGTGCGGCACGTTACACTCTTTCTGGAAGGCAAGAATCATCAGGTCATTGATGAACTGGCCGAGCGCATGGAGACTGCTTCAGTCAAACTCAATTTTGAACGAGCCGCTTATTATCGTGACCAGATCGCTAATCTGCGACGTGTGCAGGAACGCCAGCATATCAGCGGTGAGAAGGGGAATGTGGATATCATCGCCAGCGTGGTACGTAACGGTATCGGTTGCGTGCAGGTGGTTTACATTCGCGACGGCTCAAATTTCGGAAATAAGACTTTCTTCCCACGCATGCCCAGTGAGACGAGCCCGGTAGATATTCTGGCCGCTTTTATACCTCAGTATTATCTCAGTGCGACCGGCGAGCATGCCGACACCTTCGATGCCAGAAAAGTACCTGCGGAAATTTTGGTCAATCAAGACATCAGTGAACTTAATCTATTGGCGCAGGCGCTAAGTAAGCAGGCAGGCCATAAAGTGGCGATAGCACATCAGCTACGCGGCGAGCGGGCACACTGGTTAGCAATGGCCGCGACTAATGCCGAGCTTGCCTTAGCCCAGCGCTTGGCCAGTAAAGGCACGATGCAAAAACGTCTGGAAGCTTTGCAGGAATTACTCGATTTAGATCATTTACCGCAGCGGCTTGAGTGTTTTGATATCAGCCATACTATGGGCGAGGCTGCTGTTGCTGCCTGTGTCGTCTTTGATGCAAATGGTCCACTCAAATCAGACTATCGTCGCTTTAATATTGCCGATATCACTCCCGGAGATGATTATGCTGCACTCCGTCAGGCACTCTCACGCCGTTACACACGCCTCCAGAAGGGCGAGGGCAAGCTGCCCGACATTCTGTTTATTGACGGTGGGAAAGGGCAGGTCACGCAAGCTGAGCAAGTCTTGGAAGAACTTCAAGTCAGCGATGTAAGCGTTATCGGCATCGCCAAAGGCCCGGAGCGCAAAGTTGGAATGGAGACGTTAGTTCTCTCTAATGGGCTTGCATCGGCCACACGCAAAACTGGCTTGCCGATGTTAAAAGAGCTTATGATACTGCCAAGTGATTCTCCTGCTTTGCATTTGATCCAGCAGATTCGCGATGAGGCACACCGCTTCGCCATAACTGGCCATCGGTTGCGCCGCTCCAAAGCTCGCACCACCTCGTCGCTGGAGAGTATTGCCGGTTTGGGGCCGCGCCGACGCCAACAATTGCTACGGCAGTTTGGTGGATTACAAGAGGTCGCGCGGGCAGGAGTGGAAGACCTGGCCAAGGTGCGCGGCATAAGCAAAGACATTGCACAACGGATCTACGATAGCTTTCATAATGAATAATAACGACATCACCAGCTTGCCGAATATCCTTACGCTGCTACGTATCGGCTTGATCCCGGTCTTTATACTGACTTTTTATCTGCCTTTTTGGGCCAATGTAGTCACCGCTGCAATCTTTGCCCTGGCCGCCATAACCGACTGGCTTGATGGCTATCTAGCTCGCAAATTGGGCCAAATCTCGGCATTGGGCACCTTTCTCGACCCGGTGGCCGACAAACTGATGGTGGCCGTGGCACTGGTGTTATTAGTGCAAGCTCATCCTTTTGCCTTGTTTGCTGTGCCAGCCGCGATCATCGTCGGCCGTGAAATCGCCATCTCCGCCCTGCGTGAATGGATGGCAGAATTGGGCAAACGCACCTCCGTGGCGGTGTCCTTCGTCGGCAAGCTCAAGACGATTTTGCAAATGCTGGCCATATTATTACTGCTTTACCATGAACCGATAGGTTCATTCCCCACCAAACAGGTTGGATTCGTATTGTTGTACATCGCAGCGGCCCTCACGCTCTGGTCCATGGTCATCTATTTGCGTGCTGCCTGGCCGGGCTTGCTCTCGCGCAACACGTAAACTCAATTACCTGCCCGTGATAACTTGACATGTAAGCACTCGACGTTACAATAGCTATCCTTTGCGTGCGGGAATAGCTCAGCGGTAGAGCACAACCTTGCCAAGGTTGGGGTCGAGAGTTCGAATCTCTTTTCCCGCTCCATTTATCTTTAATCCTTGATAGCACAAACAGGCTGGGTGGCAGAGTGGTTATGCAGCGGCCTGCAAAGCCGTGTACGTCGGTTCGATTCCGGCCCTAGCCTCCATTCAACCCTAAGTGGCAAAGCAGAGCGCAGGCAATTTACTATTCTTTAAGAAACCTGATAAAGGAGCTTGGGTAGCGTTGTGCTAGACTCCAGAGCACAAACTCTGGCGTAAGAATCTTCTGCTATTAGTTATATTCTCTCAAATATGCCTGGGTGGCGTTGTGGTAGACTGCGGAGTTCAAGCTCTGCTACACAAGAATCTAGTTCACAATACTCTTTCAAATATGCCTGGGTGGCGAAATTGGTAGACGCAAGGGACTTAAAATCCCTCGGCCGCAAGGCTGTACCGGTTCGAGTCCGGTCCCGGGCACCAATATCAAATCCTTTCAAGAGAAAGGATGCGGTACTAATCACATTATCACACCGACCCAACTCAATAGGCTCACAATAGTACGCTTATGGTGATGTCATGAAATTACTGGACTTAATGAAATATGCGTATGCACTGCGTGCGTACAGACAAGCCCGCAGAGCCAGTACGGGGAAATACCCCTTAAAAATAAAGTTCGGCATTGTGCGAGATGTACTTCGAAAACGACTTATAAAGGGGTGGCGCCTAGGAAACGGTGGCTTCGTCAAATTACAAGATGGCACTTATTTTTTTATACCAAAGCAAATAGAATCGCGTGAGTATACCATGCTATCCCGTGGGAATGCAGATGATTATTTTGGCGATTTAATTAAAAAACATTGTTACCCTGGTTCTATCGCGGTTGATATTGGTGCCAACATTGGCGCAGTAACTTTGCCAATGGCGCAGGCAGTAGGAAGAGATGGTTTCATCGCGGCATTTGAACCAATCCCATTTCTTGCAGAATCTATAAGAAAAACACTCGCCATAAATGGAATTAAGTGGGGCATCATAGTTGAAGCGGCAGTTTCGTCTAGCGAGGGTAGATCGGGTTTTGACATTCATTATGATCCAAATATCTTACTTGATTCAGGTGGATCGAGAATCTCAATCTCTGATGATACCCCTCAATCAGTTAAGCTGCTTACGCTAGATGGGTGGGCCCAAGAAAATTTCCCGCATGATAAGACACTAAGTTTTTTGAAGATAGATGTTGAAGGTCACGAATTGGAAGTTCTTGTAGGTAGTTTACGCACGATAAGCCAACATAAACCTACTTTGTTGATCTAAACTGGACATGAGTCCATGGAAAGGCATAGCTCTATCTCTAAGATACTTCGAGAACTTGGTTATAGTCCGCTTGCAGTTGTTTTTCATTTGGGATTGTTGCCGCTGACGTGGGAGGAGTTTGAAACATTTAGCGGACCATTGGAAGGGAACGGCAGTTACTACAATGTAATGTTTACCCACACGAACCTGTAACAGTAACTACTTGGTAATAATGATGGTCCATAAAAAATTGCAGTACCGGTTACTTTTTACTTCCGCATGTTTGTTAATCATCCTCGGCATCAATTTTACCTCTGCTCTGGCCGGAGTTTATAAATGGACGGACGAACAGGGGAAAGTGCACTACTCCGATAGCCCTCCGGCGCAGAAAGGTGTTAAAGAAATAAAAGTTCAGACCTACAGCGGCCCGGCGGTGGTCACTCCGAATAAAAGTGCCACGGCAGGCACGACGGTAGCCACATCTCAAGGGAAGATTACTATTTACAGTGCAAGCTGGTGCGGTTACTGCAAACGGGCTAAGGCTTATCTTAATAGCCGCGGCATCAGTTATAGCGATCTGGATGTCGAAACCTCAGAGGAAGGAAAAACCGCTTATCGTAAACTTGGCGCGCACGGGGTACCTGTAATATTCGTGGGTGAACAACGCATGGATGGCTTCAATCAAGCTAGTTTGGAAGACATGTTAAAAACTGCCGGTTATTAGTTGTACTGAACTTTCCACATATCAATGACGCTCACTGAATTCCGCTACATCGTTGCCGTTGCGCGTGAACGCCATTTCGGGCGGGCTGCTGAGGCGTGTTTTGTCAGCCAACCCACACTAAGTGTCGCCATTCGCAAGCTGGAAGACGAGTTGGGTGTGGCACTGTTTGAGCGTAATAGTAATGAAGTCACGGTGACTGCGATCGGTGAGCGTATCGTGGAGCAAGCACAGCGCATTCTGGAAGAAACAGCGGCCATTAAACAAATGGCCGAGCAAGGTAAAGATCCCCTCGCGGGACCTTTGCGACTGGGGGTGATTTACACCATCGGGCCTTACCTGCTGCCGCATCTGATTCCTGTGCTGCGCAAGCGCGCGCCACAGATGCCGCTGCTGCTCGAGGAAAACTACACGGCTCGCTTGAGCGAACTGTTGAAACAGGGTGAGCTGGACGTCATCATCATTTCACTGCCTTTCGACGAACCCGGCATTGCTACGCAAGCACTCTACGATGAACCGTTTCAGGTTATTCTTCCGGCAGACCACCCGTGGAAAACGAAGAAGAACATCAAGCCTGCGGAGCTTGCCAAAGAAAACCTTCTGCTGCTCGGTGCAGGGCATTGCTTTCGCGACCAGGTCTTGCAGGCCTGCCCGGGGCTGAATCGCTCCAGCGCCACACTGGGGAGTATTCAGCGAACCCTGGAGGGCAGTTCATTAGAGACCATCCGGCATATGGTGGCTTCAGGGGCTGGCATCACAGTGCTGCCATGCAGCTCGATGGCGGCACCACAAGCCGAAAACAAGCTCCTTGCCGTACGCCCGTTTACCGATCCTTCCCCTAAACGGCGTGTTGCATTGGCATGGCGCAAGACATTTCCCCGTCCTGAAACTATAGAATTATTGCGGACGGCCATTCAGGATTGCCCCTTGGCGTGCATCAGCGCAGTACGGCCTTTGGCTAAATCGGGTAAGTCCAAATCTCGCTAAAGCCTGCCGTGTCAAATAATAGCTAAAAACTATTAACCTATATAAAATAATCAATTAGATTAATATCTATTACCCCTCTATTATTCGTTCCGTGGTGAAGGTAACGATCAACTTAGCGAGGACATAGATAATGAAAGCTCCAGAATCAGTAACTGTAAAAAACATTGAAGCGGCTTTTGCCGGTGAATCAATGGCGCACATCAAGTATTTATATTTTGCCCGCGTCGCACGTGATAAGGGTGACTTGGAAACTGCCAAAGTGTTCGAAGAAACCGCTGCACAGGAAGTG
>JAYTIZ010000058.1:0-8522 GCA_043731445.1 Gammaproteobacteria bacterium
GCCTGCGCCAAATCCTGTCGTCGCTGTGCGGAAAGTTGCGAGCAGATGAGCATGATGCAGGCGGCGTAACCAACGGCTGGTCAAGCTATTCTGCTAGCCATTAAATGCAGCTAATGTGGATGTTGACACCGGCGGATGCGCAATACTGTGTGCCCGCCATATTGTTGATAAAGGAGATTTAGCGTGGATAAAGTAATTAAAAACAGTAAAGCCCAATTGCGTTTTTTCAAGTCTGGCAAAAGCGCAGTTATGGCGGCCAGTTTAGTGATGGTTCCACTCTGCTCGAGTTTTGCTATGGTTCAGGCACACGAAAGCGGGGTGGCTAAACAGCAAAGTGATGCTGGCACTGCCATGCCGAAGATGAGCCAGGGCGGCATGTCGATGGATGGTAAAGCCATGTCCAGGGGTTCAAAAGACATGCATGAGTCAATGATGATGGGCATGAAGGATATGGATGCCATGTCCATGAGCGGCGATACCGACCAGGACTTTGCCATGATGATGAAGAAGCATCATCAAGGTGCAGTGGACATGGCGAAGATCGAGCTTAAGCACGGCAAAGACGCCGAACTGAAAGGCATGGCGCAGAAAATTGTCGATTCGCAACAGACGGAGATCAAGCAGTTCGAGCAGTGGCAGGAAACACATAAGTAGGCCATGATTCAAGCAAAGCCTTAATGTGAAATGCCAGGACAGGGCTGCATCAAACCGTAGCCCTATCCTTGGCTATATTAGTCCGGCTAAATTAAAGGAGAGGTAACCAATATGGAAACTGCATCCTCATCTGCACTCAGCGCAACCGATCCCGTTTGCGGTATGCAGATCGATCCAGCTAGCGCAGCGGGATATAGCAATTTCCAGGGCAAGTGCTATCACTTCTGCTCTTTGGGCTGCAAACAACGTTTTGACAGCGTACCTGAGCAGTTCCTGAGCACCAGCTCAGCGCTGTACTGTGGTGACACTTCTGCACACAATCCCGCTGTCGTCGTGGCACATGATTCTGACCAAGGCGTGCCAGGCCCGCATGACGTGACCCATTCTGCTATGGCGCAGCAAACCTCGCAGGCTCTGGAATACCGCACCATGATACGCAAGTTCTGGTTTGCTGCGGGCATCGGCATACTGGTACTGTTGTTGATGCTAGGCGAAATCATTCCTTCGTTACAGGAAGCGTGGTTGCAATGGCATCAGTCTATTGGAATTATAGCGGCGGTCCTGACTGTTCCGGTACTCGCATGGTCCGGCAGCCAGTTCTTCATAGGCGCTTGGAACAACTTCCGTAATCACAACGCGAATATGGATACGCTGGTTGCGCTGGGCACGGGTGCGGCGTGGCTCTACTCCACCGCAGTAGCCTTGGTTCCTGGCTGGTTTCCGGCACACACCGCAGGTATGTACTTCGACGTGGCGGTCATTGTGATTGCCCTGGTTGTGCTGGGTCAGGCCTTTGAGCTCCGTGCCAAGAGCCGTTCAAGTGCCGCCATCCGAAAACTGCTAGAGCTACAGGCTAAAACCGCGCGCGTGATTCGCGAGGATAAAGAAATCGACATCCCTATTGAAGAAGTAATCGTCGGAGATACAGTGCTGGTTCGTCCGGGCGAGAAAATTCCAGTAGATGGTATAATCCTAGAGGGGGAATCTGCGATTGACGAATCAGTAGTCACGGGTGAATCGGTTCCGGCTGACAAGAAGCCGGGAGACGCTGTAATCGGTGCAAGCATGAATAAGACGGGCGCTTTTAGCTTGCGTGCGATACGGGTTGGAAAGGATACGGTGCTTGCGCGAATTGTGGCAATGGTGCAGCAAGCGCAAAGCTCCAAGCCGCCGATAGGAAGGCTTGTCGATAAGGTGTCTTCTTACTTTGTGCCATCGGTGATGATTATTGCGATTCTGACTTTCCTGGCGTGGTTTAATTTCGGCCCATCGCCGGTGTTGAATTTCGCCATTATCACTATGGTTGCCGTACTCGTGATTGCCTGTCCCTGCGCACTCGGTCTTGCTACGCCGATCAGCCTGATAGTCGGTGTTGGCAAGGCTGCCGAAAACGGTGTGTTGATCCGCAATGGTGAGGCGCTCGAGATGGCTTCGCGCTTGACCACGATTGTTCTAGATAAGACCGGGACGATAACCAAGGGCCGTCCCGAACTGACCGACATATTACCTCTCAATAATTTTTCGGAGACTGGTCTATTATATCTCGCTGCTATCGCTGATCGGCGTAGTGAACATCCGCTGGCGCAAGCCATTGTGCAGGGTGCGCACAAGCGGGGTGTGGAACTTGGTGAACCGGGAAGTTTCAACGCAATTCCAGGGTATGGGGTAGAAGCCAGCGTGGACAATCGGCGCGTACTGGTTGGCAACCGAAGGTTGATGGAGCGTGAAAATATTCCACTGGCTGAATTAGATGTACCGGTTGCCCGCCTTGCGGACGAAGGAAAAACACCGATGTTCGTGGCTGTAGATAATCAGCCTGCCGGGATCATAGCGGTTGCCGATACGCTCAAGGACGATTCAATCGCAGCGGTACGCGCGCTGCAAAACATGGGCATCGAAGTGGTGATGCTTACCGGTGACAACGCGCGCACTGCGCAGGCCATCGCGCGCCAGGCTGGTATTGCACGTGTTCTGGCAGACGTGTCGCCCGAAGAGAAAACTCGCCACATAGAAAAGCTTCAGTCGGAAAGTCGCTCATCCAAGCTATACGGCAAGCGCAGAAATCATCTCGTTGGTATGGTGGGTGATGGCATCAATGATGCTCCTGCCCTTGCACAAGCCGATATCGGTTTTGCTATCGGCAGTGGTGCGGATGTAGCCATCGAGGTGGCGGATATCACCCTCGTCGGAGGTAGTTTAGATGGGGTCGTATATGCGATTGACATTTCTCGAGGAACGTTACGAAATATCAAACAGAATCTATTCGGGGCATTCATCTATAACGTGCTCGGCATTCCCATCGCCGCGGGTGTGCTTTACCCGGTGTTTGGCGTGCTGCTTTCCCCAATCATCGCGGGTGCGGCGATGGCTGCATCGAGCATCACGGTAGTTACTAATGCTAATAGGCTGCGGTTTTTTAAACCGAAAACGGCAAGGAAGGCAACGGCATGAACACAATCATTGTGACAATTAGTGGGGTCATCATCATCGCCTGGATTGTTTGGTATTTCTGGTTGTGGCGGAGCGAAAGTGTCGCCGCGCAGACTCAGGGTGGAATACAGGATGTGGATGTGACCGTGAAGGGAGGTTATCAACCCGCTGTAATTATAGTTAAGGTTGGGCAGCTGGTGCGCTTGCATTTTACACGCCGTGAAGTATCCCTATGCGGCGAGGAGATTGTGCTCCCTGATTTTGGCAAACGCGCACACTTACCGGAAAATCAGAGCGTATCTATCGAAGTAACGCCAGTGAGGCCGGGTGAGTACGAGTTCACCTGTGGAATGAGCATGTACCGAGGCAAGCTCATCGCCCAATAACCAATCGTTTTCTGTATAACAGAGTAATCCCCTACACAACTATCATGATGAAGCATGATGATGTGAGTAGTATTATTACGGCGTCACACTGACATTGAAGGAGTCAGGGAGAGCACGCAGTGCGAGGTCGAGGAGCCCCCGATAGGCGTGCGCTGACGGGCGCAGCAGGAAGCGCATCACGCCGTCACGTCATGGTGGTAGCCCCGCGCGCGTCAGCGCAGCCGCTTTCCATTAAGCGCCTGGAGTAGGAACACATTCAAAAAGTGCTGGCAGAAAACGAGGGTAACATCTCCGCCACCGCCAGAAGCCTGGGCATGCACCGCAGCGCCTTACAGCGCAAACTCAAGAAACGGTCCGTGAAGGAGTAGAGTAAGCGGATTTCTCTGAAACTCTGGTATCAAGTTACCCTGTAATATACTATACTGGGGTATAGTATATTAGCTCACACTTAAGTATCATCCCCTATGGCCCATACCATCAGAGATCAGAGGAAGTTACTTTCCCGCGTGCGCCGCATCCGCGGTCAAGTTGATGCCTTGGAAAAGGCACTCAATACAGAGCACGACTGCCACACAATACTTCAGTTGATCGCAGCTTGCCGTGGCGCCATCAACGGACTCATGACAGAGGTTATAGAAGGTCATATCCGTCTTCATATAATAGACCCTGAGCACCAACCCACATCCGAACAGGCTCAGGCCGCGCAAGAACTGATTGATATACTCAAAACTTATTTGAGATAACACTTAAGGAAGCTATGAAAAAAGATACCGGTGAGCATGCCCACGGTGTACATGATGCTCATGACCACGATGACCACGATGACCACGATGATCACGATGATCACGATGGTCATGAGAATGGCTCGGGCCTGTTCGGCTGGATGAAAAATATTTATGGTAGTCATTCACACAGCGTGACAGATAAAATAGACAGTGCCCTGGAATCGAACGAGCGCGGAATATGGGCGCTAAAAATCTCTCTCATTGGCCTTGGGCTGACTGCATTTTTTCAAGTTATTATCGTCTTTATCTCTGGGTCAGTGGCGCTGCTCGCGGACACAATTCACAATTTCGCCGACGCGGCGACCAGTATCCCTTTATGGATTGCCTTTGCGCTTGCCAAGCGTGGCGCAAGTCGGCGTTTCACTTATGGCTATGGCAAAACGGAAGATGTTGCGGGTGTGGTGATCGTGCTCGTGATTTTTGCTTCAGCCTGTGTCGCGGCATACGAGTCCGTCATAAAGATTATTCACCCGCAGCCAGTGGCATATCTCGGCTGGGTGGCAGTCGCAGCAATCATCGGTTTTATCGGTAACGAAGCGGTGGCGGTGTTTCGTATCCGGGTAGGCAAGGAAATCGGCTCAGCGGCCCTGATTGCTGATGGACAACATTCGCGCATAGATGGGTTTACCAGCCTCGCAGTACTTATCGGTGTGTTTGGTGTCTGGGCTGGATTGCCTATTCTTGACCCGCTCGTTGGTATCGCCATTACCATTGCTATTTTGTTCATCGTCAAAGATGCGGCTAAATCGGTTTGGTTCCGGCTTATCGACGGCATCGAGCCGGAGATCATCGCTGAGATAGAGCATGCGCCGACACATGTCAGTGGTGTGCGCGAAGTCAAAAATGTGCGCGCCCGCTGGGTTGGTCACAAAGTGCACGCAGATTTGGGAGTTGGTGTTGATCCAGAGCTTCCAGTGAGTGCGGCCCATGATATCGCAGAAGCAGTTAAGCAAGCCCTACGCGAACATGTCCGCACTTTCGGGGGGGCTGTAGTCCACGTCTATCCGGTAAAAGTAGCAGATAGCGAAGAGACCATCCATAGTTGATACACTTGAGTAGCACCCATCAGCGGGAATCTCACACCTCATCAGATTTCAACTAACTCACAAAGGGTCGCTATGAATAATAATCTCCAACGGAACTCGGCTGCCGAATCAGGTCAACAGATGCTGAACAAAGTGCCAGAAGTTACCCTCTACTTCTGGATTATCAAGATTTTATGCACCACGGTAGGTGAGACTTTTGCCGACTTCCTGAATATGAATCTGAACCTGGGGTTGACCAACACGACGTATGTGATGGGCAGCCTGTTGATTGTCACGCTATTCTTCCAGTTCAGGTGCAGGCAGTACCTGCCAGGCATCTACTGGCTCGCAGTCGTCCTGCTTAGCGTAGTCGGCACCCTCATCACGGACAACCTCACCGACAACTTTGGCGTTTCTCTGGTGGCGACTACCATCGTGTTCAGTATCGTGTTAGCGGTAACCTTCGCAGTCTGGTATACAAAAGAGAAGACCCTTTCTATCCACACGATTTACACGACCCGCAGGGAAGTCTACTACTGGACAGCTATCTTGTTTACCTTTGCCCTGGGTACCGCAGCAGGTGATCTCGTGGCAGAGCGCCTACAACTTGGTTACTGGGTGTCAGCACTCATATTTGCGGCAGTGATAGCATGCGTAGCCGTCGCCCATCTGCGTTTCAGGTTGAACGCCATTCTTGCTTTCTGGATCGCCTATATCCTGACTCGTCCTCTGGGTGCCTCCATCGGAGACTTTCTGTCGCAGACTCGCGCCGACGGTGGTCTTGGACTGGGCACGATCGGAACCAGTACCCTATTTCTCGTCACGATCTTAGCCTTGGTTATCTATCTAACCATCACTAAAAAAGATGTTTCTATTTTAGAAACAACGGCGTGAGAATACACTGTTGAAACGCGTCGTTCTTTTCCTTGTTAAGATCGCAATCTTTTCCGCACTCTTGCTGATTGGCGTGGTTTCGCTCGGCATGTATGCAAATCATCGTGCAGAGAGGGCGGCAGATGCTTTCTGCCGATCCATCAGCCTAGGCTCAGAGTTGTCGGATTCTATTACAGCAGCGAAGAGTGCGGGAATTCGATATATAGGTGCAATTGACGAACAACAATATGCTTTCTCGTTTCAAGGCTTCTCAAGGCTTCGTATTTAATGCGGCCTTGTGCGTGGTCACGGTCAAAGATAACAGAATTACATCGAAGCGAACCATGATGAGTGGTGACTGATGTCCAACAGTCGGCTCCAGAGCTTAGGGCGTGATGTCCAAGTGACTACACCAGCTTTCCTTAAAGTGAGCTACACTTTAGCATCTTTAGGAATCGCTCAGTTCACGGCTCGTTAGGTAGGTAAAGGTATGAGTAGATTAGGGGGCATGGTGATTATTTCTCACAAGTATAAGTTTATTTTCCTAAAGACAAATAAAACAGCTGGTACGTCAATAGAAATCGCACTGTCTAAGTTTTGTGGTCCCGATGACATTATTACACCTATTTCTCTTGAAGACGAAAAAACAAGAAGTAGATTAGGTTATTTGGGACCGCAAAACTATCTAGCACCATTTTCAGATTACACATTTAGTGACTGGTCAAGATTTCTACGGAAAGGAGTCAGAAAAAAAAGATTTCGTAACCATATATCTGCCCAGGGAGTGAAACAGTATATTAATCAGGAGGTCTGGGATAGCTACTACAAGTTCTGCTTTGAAAGAAATCCTTGGGATCGGCTTATTTCTCTATATTATTGGCAATGCAAGTCTGACCCCAGGCCTACAATTGCTGAGTTTATCGCATCAGGAGCTCTATTGGGCCTTAAGCGTTCGGGTTATAATTTATACACAATCAATGGCCAGGTTGTTGTGGACAGAATCTGTCGCTTTGAGAGTCTTAATGAAGAGCTAGAAAAAATTCGGACCCAACTTGGTATTCCGGAAAAATTGGAATTGCCACATGCTAAATCACGTTACAGACAAGATAAAAGAAGCTACCGGGAGATTCTCAATGAGAAGGAGCGGGCAGAGATAGCAGAGCTTTTCTATAATGAAATCAAGTTACTTAATTATGAGTTCTAGAGTGCGTGTCGGTCAGTTTTCCACCTAACAAGATACGTTATTGCCGCTGAGCCTAGTCGTTAGTCGTGAAAATTATCCGCTGCGTAGACGGTGTTCTGAAGCAAGGTAGCAACTGTCATTGGGCCTACGCCGCCGGGCACTGGGGTGATCCAGCCGGCACGTTGTTTGGCCTCATCAAACTCGATATCACCCACCAGAATTCCGTCGCCATTGCGTGTGATGCCCACGTCAATCACGATGGCGCCGGGTTTAATCCATGCACCTTTAATCAGCCCCGGTTTCCCCACTGCAGAGACGATGATATCAGCACGTGCGACGTGGGCGGCGAGGTCTTGGGTAAAGCGATGGCAGGTGGTGACGGTGCAGGCAGCAATCAGTAATTCCAGGGCCATAGGCCGGCCGACGATATTGGACGCCCCGACGACTACGGCCTCTTTGCCACGCAATTCCTGGCCGGTGCTTTCCAGTAAGGTCATCACGCCGCGCGGCGTACAGGGTTGGAGCAGGGGCATACGTAAGGCCAAGCGTCCGATATTGTAGGGGTGAAAGCCGTCTACATCTTTCTCAGGACGGATGCGCTCGATGACGGTTTCGCTATCAATGTGTTCCGACAAGGGGAGTTGTACGAGGATGCCGTGTATCGTTGGGTCGGCATTGAGTTCATCAATCAGGGCCAGTAATTGCGCTTGCGGCACATCTGCGGGAAGATCGTGCGCCGCGGAGATGATCCCTACTTCCTGGCAGGCTTTGCGCTTGCTGGCGACATAGATCTCTGAGGCATGATTATTTCCGACCAGGATGACCGCCAGTCCTGGGGCAGGGCGGTGCTCTGCCAGGCGTTGCTGGACGCGCTGTGTGAGGGATTGACGGATCCCGGCGGCGATGGCTTTGCCATCAATGACGTGAGCACTCATATATATAAAGTATAACGGGTAACGCAAGTAGCGGCGACCTGTTAAAATTGACCCGACAAGCGGCGGCGCGTATCATCGCCTGCCTTAAAGAGACGGGCCAGCTAGCTGTAAAGCTGGGGTCTGAACACATTCGGGGTATAGCGCAGCCTGGTAGCGCGCCTGCTTTGGGAGCAGGATGTCGAGAGTTCGAATCCCTCTACCCCGACCATTTACAACACCGTTTACGGCGAAGATGCCCGGAGTTGCCCTCA
>JAYTIZ010000059.1:0-6739 GCA_043731445.1 Gammaproteobacteria bacterium
TGTCTTCACTGCGCTGATCTGGTCAGGCATCAACCAGTTTGATCATCTGCTAACGTGGCTGCTATCGTTTTTACCGTCGTGGCTGAGCTGGCTAGAGTGGCTGTTGTGGCCCTTGTTCGTGTTGTTATTACTCGTGGTGGCCTTCTTCAGCTTTAGCCTGGTGGTCAATTTGATCGGCGCGCCGTTTAACGGTCTGCTGGCAGAAGCAGTTGAACAACATCTGACCGGCCGTAACCCTGCACCACAAACGTGGGCAAGTTTCATGAAGCAACTTATCCCTGCCCTGTTTGACGAGCTGCGCAAAATTCTTTACTTCCTGCTCTGGTCCATTCCCTTTCTGCTGTTATTTTTAATTCCCGTCATCAACATTGTCGCGCCTTTCGTGTGGATGGCATTTAGCGCATGGGTGTTAGCGCTGCAATACTTGGATTATCCGATGGGTAATCACGGCTTGAGCTTTTCTTTACAGCGGCAAACCCTCCAGAAAAAACGCCTCGCGGCCTTGAGTTTCGGAGGGGCCACATTGGTCGCTACATTAATTCCCGTCGTCAATTTTCTCGTCATGCCTGCTGCGGTGGCAGGTGCAACGGCGCTGTGGCTTGAGGTGTTTGCCGATAATCCATCTTAAGTCTCTCGTCATAGCACGAAACTTACCCTTCGACCGTTCGGCAAGCTCTCGGCTCAGGGCGAACGACTTAGCGATTGCTTCCGTTATAGTGATTGATTCCGTTCGTGGTGAGCTTGTCGAACCATGGGCGGAATCAAGCTGCGTAGAACTTCCTTAGCAACGCTACATCCACATAAGTACTATCCTTAATATCAACAGAGCTACTCAATACTGTGAACGGCTGTTCTGGCTCACCCAAGTGATCCACTACTAACACCGCTCCTGGAAAATCCTGCTGTCGGGTGTAGTCATTGACTGTGATCACGGTTTTCAAACCCGCCCCATGTGCCGAATGCAATCCATTCTCTGAATCTTCCATCGCGAGACATTGCTCCGCCCGTAAATCCATCTTCTCCAGCGCGTAGTGATAAATATCCGGTGCAGGTTTTTTAGCCGAGACAACTTCTCCCGCAGCAATCACTTCAAACCAGGACTGCGGCACTGGCGGCTGTGCATGCTCCAGCAAGGCCACTACATTAGCAGGGCTGGTCGTGGTGGCGACGGCAAGCCGTAAACCTGCGCTGCGTGCTTCTTCTAATAAGCGCCTTACCCCCGTGCGCAACGGGATATTGCCCTCGGCCAACAGATCTGTGTAACAACGTGTCTTGTCGGCATGCAGTTGAGCAATAAAACCACTCAAATCAGACGGACGGATAAAATCTTTCTTGTACTGATCGAGATAGTGACGAATGCGTTCCTTGCCTCCGGTAACGCGCAACAACTCGCCATACAAAGATACACTCCATTGCCAGTCCAGCCCGGCTTGGGCAAAGGTGGTATTAAACGCAACGCGGTGCCCCTCTTCGGTATCCGCCAAGGTACCATCCACATCAAAAATTAATGCCTGTAACGAACTCATCCGCCGACCCCTTAAAGTAGCTCCAAAAACGCGTAGTTTAACCGATGAAGCGGCTTAAGCGAATGCGCTATAATGCGCGGGCTAGATAGGGCGTCATACCCCTACTTTCATTGCGCTGAAGGCAGTTTTCTGGTATAGATTAGGGTTTGTTTTTATTAGGTTGGTTTGAGGAGATAGGGAATGGCAGTAGTAAAGCTGAAGGCGCAAAAAACCACTGCGCTGGACTTCACCCCTTATAAGGAAAAGAAAGGGGAAGAGTACATGAACGATAAGCAGATTCAGCACTTCCGCAATATATTGCTAGGCTGGAAGCGTGAGCTTATGGAAGAAGTGGATCGGACCGTTCACCACATGCAGGACGAGGCTATCAATTACCCTGATCCGAATGATCGTGCCAGCCAGGAATCCGAAATTACCATGGAATTGCGTGCCCGTGACCGCGAACGCAAACTCATCAAGAAGATAGACGAGTCGCTGACCAAGCTCGATATGGGCGACTACGGCTTTTGCGATGTATGCGGTGTGGAGATTGGTATACGGCGACTGGAAGCACGTCCGACCGCCTCCCAGTGTATTGACTGCAAAATGTTGGATGAAATTCGCGAAAAACAGATGGTGTAACGCTGTTCCTGCGGCTTATAGCCCAAGCTCTCTCAACTGTCTAACCCACAACACCAACTGGCAGATACTTACCTTAGCCTTCGTTGGCCGCCAGCGAATAGACCCTGCACTCTTCATGTACGCGTAGGGAATTGGCCCTGGCAAAATTCAATATATATTCGTAAGCTGCCGGATTGTTGTCGTGGAGAATTTTATCCACCACCAGACATTTCTCGCCGTTAATAATGCCTGGCTGGACGGTTTTGGAATACTTCAAGCGGTGATCTGGGCCAAAGCTGGCTAAGGAGGTGGAAATGCGTTCTATCCAGTCACTGGGACGAAATTTTCTGCCGTCTTCACTAACACTCTCAATTACTAACTTACATTCCTGCTGCGTCATCTGATCTCCCGTTTACCCCAAGCACACCAAAACTTTCTCTATCAACATGAAGTAACCTTTAGGCCACCTAAACTCTCACTGATAGATTAGACATAGTATAAACCCATTTGTTCCGCGCTACAAAGAACCCTGCTTGCGCTCAGAAAATAGAGCACAAACCATGCCCGTTTTTTATGCGCTCATCAGGGCTAAATATTGTTAGAGCTTGTCACGGTGCAACACAATCTTCCCGCTTTTTTTAAGCCCTTCTACATAGGCTTGGAATTCAGCAGCAGCTTTATCCTTCTGGAGTTGACGCCCCAAACCAGTGCGCTCTGCACCGCTCAGAGTATCGGCGGCACCATTACGTACCGCAAAAAGCGCCACTACCGCATAATCTCCTGATGTCAACGCAGTACCTCCTACACTGGGTAGCTTGAGTGCAGGATTTTCATCTGGCTTGTTGAGTTTAAAAGCTGTACTCAAAATAACCGGCTGATCGAGCTTGGTATCGTCACGCGCAACCCATCCTGTGTTTACCCACTCCACTTGCTCACCCTGAGCCAGCATAACAGGCTCTTCACCTTTGCCTATGCGCGCTTGGATAGCTTGCCCTACCGCGCTTGCCTTCTCCAGCGCCGCCTGTTTAGTCAGTTGCTCAGTAATTGGTTGTTTTTCATCTGCCAGTGAGCGTTGCGAAGAAGGTTTATGTTCCTTTACCCGCAGCACCAGCGCATGATTCTCTCCCACTTCGATTGGGTCACTGTTATTACCGCGCACCAGCACATCATCACCAAAGGCTGCACTAACCACTTTCGGCTCAGCTGCCATTCCATCGCCACCTTTGCGGCCAAAGAGCGCACTCGTTTTGATCGTCAGACCAAGCTCACTTGCAGCAGTGGTTAAACTGTCGGGATGCTCGTAAGCCAGATCGCGCAGACGTTCGGCCCTGTCAAAGTACTGCTTATCCGCCTCGCGCTTACGATATTCCTGATCCAGTCCTGCGCGCACCTCTTCGAAGGGTTTAACGCGCGCTGACTTAATTTCAGTGAGCTTGATGATATGAAACCCAAAACTGCTTTGCACTAAATCACTTATCTCGCCCTGCTTCAGTGCAAATACACTGTCCTCAAACGGCTTGACCATTGCACCTCTGCCAAAAAATCCCAAATCGCCACCTTGCGCCGCCGAGCCAGTGTCTTGGGAATATTCTTTGGCAAGTTTATCGAAAGCTTCACCGGCGCGGGCACGCTTGAGTAACTCTTCCGCCTTCGCTTTTGCCGCCGTCTTGTCGGTGTTTTCATCCGTCTTGATCAAGATATGGCTGGCGCGGCGCTGTTCTTCTACTGAAAAATTCGCCTGTTGCTCTTCATAAAGTGCCTTGAGCTCAGCGTCGCTCGGCGCAGTGACGCTTGCCGCAAGGTCAGCGGACGACAACTCCAGATACTCAATACTCACCTGCTCAGGATTTATAAACTGATCGCGATGCTGTTCATAATATTGCTTAACGGACTCATCCTTTATCACCACCTCTTTCTGGAAATTTTTCCAGGGCAGAATAAGATAACCTATTTCACGCTGCTGCCCTTTAAGGCGAATGGCCTGATTGAGCTCGTGTGGAGTTACAATAGCGGTGCTACCGATAGCTGCATTGAGTTGCTGACTGAGCAGATCCTGACGCAACAAAATTTCAAATGCTGCTGCATCGCGTACTTTCCGCGTAAAAAGCTCTTTGGAAAATTGCCCTTGGTCTTCGAATTCCGGCATGGCCTGAATATGCTGCGCAAGTTGCTCATCGCTGATGCGCAAACCCAGGTCGTGTGCTGACTGCTGCAACAATTCAGTGCCGACCATACTATCCAGCACATCTTGCTTGAGTTTTTCGGCATCGAGCAGATCAGCATTCTTCCCCAGCAGCTCACGCAGACGCTGGCGCTGCCCTTCGTAGGCCTGCTGAAAGCGCCTTAGCGTAATCTTCGTGCCGCCCACTGTGCCGCCAGCATAGCCGCCAATGTGAGCAACCTCCGGATCAGTCCCGCCCCCGAGATAGTCTTGAATACCCCACATGGCAAACGGAACAATAATGATAAATACGATGACCCCGGCAAACCAGCCCTGGGCGCGATCTCGAATTTTTTGTAGCATCTACTAGCTCTCTGGTAAGTAAGCTTTTACTACGAGGGGGGATGTATTGGATCGAATCTCAAGATTAGCTAACCCAAATGTAAAGAGGCACACCAGTGGTGTGCCTCTTTTTGATTCACTTTGACTACGTTACGTGGCAGGAAAGTCGCTAATAGTGGCGGAGTGGACGGGACTCGAACCCGCGACCCCCTGCGTGACAGGCAGGTATTCTAACCAACTGAACTACCACTCCCTTGGCACTACCCTGCTTACTGGTGGGTGCTGACGGGATCGAACCGCCGACATTCGCCGTGTAAAGGCGACGCTCTACCAGCTGAGCTAAGCACCCCAGCAAACGGATTAGTTTACGGCATCCTTGAGAGCTTTGCCAGCCTTGAACGCAGGAACTTTGGAGGCTTTGATCTTGATCTCAGCACCCGTGCGTGGGTTACGGCCAATGCGGGCAGCACGCTTACGGACTAAAAAGGTTCCAAACCCTACCAAGGTTACTGCATCGGCTTTCTTCAACGATTTGGTAATCGCAGCAATCACGGCATCTACAGCACGTCCGGCATCGGCTTTGGATGCATCAGTTGAGTTGGCAACGGCATCAATTAATTCAGATTTATTCACTTGTTCGACTCCCCTCGGTTGTAATTAGAAGAATAATCTCATACTACAGACTGCTGACAACTCAGTCTGCACAATCCCAGCGATGCAAGAACAAATCACTTAATGTAACAAAGCGATCTGAGAACCTATTCCAATTTACTTCAGCTTAGAGAAACTGAAAAGTCTGAACGGAACCCCTGCACCCTGCTCGTGTACGCACTACTGGTGACTTTTATACCAACTGCTTGAAACCCGTGTCAAGCTTAGCTGGAAACTAAATATTTTTCTACTTGCCAATTTCCAGTCAATGCGTGGTGAGTGCGCTGCCATCTGCTTCCGCTGGTTTATCAATCTCGGCATTATTAGACTCAATCTTATCCGTCAGCGGTTTAGGCAAGTGCTGTAGCGCAATTTCGAAAACCTCATCAATCCATTTTGCGGAACGTATATCAAGATGTTGGATAATATTCTTCGGAATCTCCGTGAGGTCGCGACGATTTTCGTGCGGGATGATGACCGTACGAATACCACCACGGTGCGCGGCAAGCAATTTCTCTTTAAGTCCACCGATAGGCAGGACTTCACCACGCAGTGTAATTTCTCCGGTCATGGCCACATCGGCACGCACTGCAATGCCGGTTAAGGCTGACACCAGCGCAGTGCACATCCCAACACCCGCGCTGGGGCCGTCTTTAGGTGTGGCACCTTCTGGCACGTGAATGTGGACATCATTTTTTTGATAGAAATCAGGATCGATCCCCAGCAAGGCGGCACGGCTGCGTACAACGGTCATAGCAGCCTGAATAGATTCCTGCATGACATCCCCTAACTGGCCAGTGATGGTAGGCTTGCCACCCTTCCCTGGTACGACCGCAGCTTCAATTGTGAGCAGTTCACCACCGACCTCTGTCCATGCCAGTCCGGTGACCTGGCCAACCTGATCATGCTCTTCTGCGCGGCCGTAACGGAAACGCTGTACGCCCAGATATTTCTCCAGGTTGCGTGCACCGACGGTAATTTTCTTTTTACTAGGCTTAAGCAGAATCTCCTTGACGACCTTGCGGCAGATCTTGGAGATTTCACGTTCCAAGCTACGCACTCCAGCTTCGCGCGTGTAGAAGCGGATAACATCGCGCACGGCTGTCTCAGCGATGGTGATTTCGTCTTCCTGCAAACCGTTATTTTTAGTCTGCTTAGGCACCAGATAGCGCATGGCGATGTTAATCTTCTCGTCTTCGGTGTAACCCGATATACGAATCACTTCCATACGATCCAGTAACGGCCCTGGGATATTCAGCGTGTTGGCGGTGCATACGAACAGTACGCCGGAGAGATCGTAATCCACCTCCAGATAGTGGTCGCTGAACGTGTGATTCTGTTCCGGGTCTAGCACCTCCAGCAAAGCCGATGAGGGATCACCACGGAAGTCCATCGCCATCTTGTCCACTTCATCCAGCAGAAACAGTGGATTACGCGTGCCGACCTTGGCCATGTTCTG
>JAYTIZ010000060.1:0-5441 GCA_043731445.1 Gammaproteobacteria bacterium
ACGCCAGGCATTGATCGGCCGGCCGGCAAATGCGCAGGCTGAAATTGACCAGTTGATGATAGAACTGGATGGCACCGTGAATAAAGGGCGCCTGGGTGCCAACGCATTGCTCGCGGTGTCGCTGGCCGTGGTGCACGCTGCATCGCAAGAGGCAGGCGTTCCCTTGTATCGCTACCTCAGCGATTCCCGCACTAACACTTCTGATGCCATGCTGATGCCAGTCCCGATGATGAATGTCATCAATGGCGGTGCGCATGCCAATAATAGTATAGACCTGCAAGAGTTTATGATCTTGCCGGTGGGTGCGCCCACTTTTAAGGAAGCGCTGCGTTACGGCGCGGAAGTGTTTCATGCCCTGCGCACGCTACTGCACAAACAGGGGATGAGTACCGCGGTGGGTGATGAAGGTGGGTTTGCGCCCAATCTGCGCTCTAACGAAGCGGCTATCCAGATTATCATGGAGGCCATTGAGCAGGCCGGTTACTCTCCGGGGAAAGACATCTTTATCGGGCTGGATGCGGCCAGCTCAGAGTTTTACCACGATGGTAAATATGAGTTAAAATCTGACGGTAAACGCCTGAGCAGCATGGAATTTATTGACTATTTAAGCGCATGGGTAGATAACTACCCTATTGTGACTATTGAAGACGGTATGGCAGAGGACGACTGGGAAGGGTGGGGACGGCTGACTGATCGCCTGGGCAAGCGCGTACAACTGGTCGGTGACGATTTGTTCGTGACCAATACGCGGATTTTTGAGCAGGGGATCGCCAAGGGTATTGCCAATTCCATTCTCATTAAGCTGAATCAGATCGGCACCGTAACGGAAACTCTAGCGGCGATTGACATGGCGAAGGTAGCACACTATACAGCAGTGATTTCGCACCGCTCGGGAGAGACAGAGGACACTACGATCGCTGACCTGGCAGTCGCGTCCAGAGTTGGGCAAATCAAAACGGGTTCGCTGTCCCGTTCTGACCGCGTAGCGAAATATAATCGCCTGCTACGTATTGAAGAAGAGCTAGGTAAGAAGGCGCACTACGCCGGGCGCAGCGCATTCTATAATTTACCGGCAGGTTAAAGATTTAAATCTGAAAGGTATGTGGCCATGAAAACGATTGCTAGTGTACTGATCGTATTAGTACTAACCCTGCAATACAAACTATGGATTGGGACAGGCAGCCTGGCAGAGGTATGGCGCACGCACTTGGCAGTTGAGGGGCAGGCCCAGGAAAACGCTACTCTTAAGGAACGTAATCTGGCCTTGGATGCTGAAGTGAGAGATCTCAAGCAGGGGTGGGAAGCTGTCGAAGAACGTGCCCGCAGTGAACTCGGCATGATTGGCAAAGATGAGATTTTCTATCAGATTGTTGATAAATAATTTCTAAGGCAGGGATGCTTAGTCCCTATCGTCATAGAAGCAGGCGCTAAACAGATACTTTAAAAATTGCGGCTCAAGTGTCTGGAAAGAGAAAACAAAGCGATCCCCCGAAAATGACCCCTGACCAGCCTATACCTGTTGGACCATCAATACAGCCTAGTTGCGGAAAGCAGGCCTATAAGTTTCCTCCTGGGCCACGTTCAGAAGGCGCTGTTAGTTATCTACAGGCTGGTCAGGAAAGCCCGCTCCAGTTCCTCCTTAACCTAGTTCGTGAGCACGGCGATATAGTGCGTTACGAAACTGCATACGGAAGTACGTATGTAGTAAACCATCCCGACTATATCACGCAGATTTTTCAAAGCGATAATTACCAAAGGGGTTCACTACTTAAAATGGTTCTTGGCGAAGGATTGATATCCAGCGAAGGATCCTATTGGCGTCGCCAAAGACGTTTGATGCACCCTGACTTTCGTCCCCAGCGGGTTAATGAATTTGGTAGTCTTATAACGGATACGGTGGTTGCAGCGTTGCAGCAGTGGCAAGACATTGCTGATCGTCGGCAGCCAGTGGACATTGCAGTTGAGATGCTAAATCTGGCGTTAGATATAGTTCTCAAGGCATTGTTCAGCGGCGATGTGAGGGTAAAAGATGAAGCTAATATGGTAGGTGAGGCGATCGCTACCATGATGAAGGATGTCGGTGGTTTCGTATGTACTGAATTTACTACCCCTCTTAGTATTAGCTCATCACGTAACCAGGAGTTTCAGGCAACACTCCGCAGAGTTGACTGCATCGTTTACGATATGATCAAGGAGCGTCGGCAAGCAAAAAAGCAGTCTGATGATCTCCTCGCTCTGTTGCTGTCTGCGACTGATGAGGCAGGTAGGCAGCTAAATGATCGCCAGGTCCGCGATGAAGTGGTAACGATGCTGTTTGCGGGCAGCGAAACCACATCGCTAATGCTCGGTTGGACATGGTACTTGCTATCCAAAAATCCCGATGTAGAGCAGCGCTTGCATGCCCAGTTAAGTGATGTGCTTGACGGGCGGTTACCCACTGTGAATGATTTACCAAAGCTACCTTACGTCCGCATGGTACTGCAGGAAGCCATGCGGCTTTATCCGCCCGTCTGGTCAATCTTCCGCAAGTCTCTCGCAGACGACAAGATTGGGGATTACGATGTGTTAGCAGGGGCAACAGTTGTTGTTTGCCCTTATACGATACACCGTCATCCAGATTATTGGGAGAAACCAGAGCATTTCTATCCTGAACACTTCACCACTGAAGCTATGGAGCAGCGCTCGCGCCATGTGTATCTTCCGTTTGGTGGAGGACAACACCATTGCTTGGGCAGCCATTTTGCTATGCTGGAAGGCCAACTTGTTATTGCTACTATCGCGCAGCATTATCGCGTGTGCCCAGTACCCAATCATCCAGTTGAACCCTTACCGGTAGTGACACTACGTCAACGCTATGGGTTGCTAGCGATCTTAGAGCCACGCTAATGTTTGCCTGGCCCTCCCCGCTTGAAGACAGGCTTGGGGGCATGCATACATCGGATAAAGCCACTGAATTTACCACCTTAATCAAACTCCTCCGCTGGCGTGCACTCCGTCAGCCTGATCAGCGTGCCTTTACTTTTTTACTGGATGGGGGTAGCGAAGAGACTCATTGGACCTATGCAGAACTCGATCAAGAGGCTCGCACCATTGCCGCTGGACTGCAACGCACTGTGTCGCAAGGTGAGCTTGCCCTGTTACTGTATCCACCCGGTCTGGAATTTATTGCTGCTTTTTTCGGATGTCTCTACGCAGGCGTCATTGCAGTTCCGCTATACCCACCCCATCCCGCACGGCTGAGTGCGACCTTGCCTCGCCTGCAGGCGATTGCCGCGCATGCTAGAGCCAAGGTAGTGCTTACGACCGCTTCTGTGCAAACCATCGCAGAGCCTTTGTTGAAACAAGTTTTATACTGGTTGGCTACCGATAGATTTTCTGCTGACTTGAGTGAGCAATGGCAGGAACCGGAAATAAATAAGGATAATCTGGCGTATATCCAATACACCTCCGGCGCTACGGCTGCTCCAAAAGGTGTGATGTTGAGCCATGGAAATCTCTTAGCCAATTCTGCTTTGATCTATCACCATTTCGGCCATACTTCAAAAAGCCGGGGTTTCATCTGGTTACCGCCTTATCACGATATGGGCCTGATCGGTGGAGTGCTTCAGCCGATTTATGCTGGCTTTCCGGTGTGCTTGATGTCACCGACTTCATTTTTGTTGCGTCCTGTCCGCTGGTTGCAGAGCATCTCGCGCATCAAAGCGACTACCAGCGGAGGGCCCAATTTTGCCTACGAGTTGTGCGTGCAAAAAATCACTGCTGAGCAGCGCACTACGCTGGATCTTTCCAGTTGGGAAGTGGCTTTTAGTGGCGCTGAAGCGGTGCGTCATGACACCTTCGAACGCTTTGCGGAGACATTTTCGTCCTGTGGATTTCGCCGCGAAGCATTTTATCCCTGCTATGGACTTGCCGAAGCGAGCCTGTTTGTTACCGGCCGTTTACAGTCACCACCCGCTAAACATGAGGAAGCAAGTCTGGTACAGAACCGGACTGTCGTGTCTTTAGCCGAAGGAGATGGCGTTCGACGCTTAGTGGGTTGCGGGCAGATACCGCCGGGACAAACTATCATTATTGTAGATCCCGAATCCTGTACCCGCTGTCCGTCCGGGAAGACAGGAGAGATTTGGGTCTCGGGACCGAGCGTTGCCCACGGTTATCTGCACTGGCCCGATGAAACAGTGCGTGTCTTTAAAGCCTGTTTAGCAGACAGCGGTGAAGGACCTTTTCTGCGCACCGGCGATCTGGGTTTCTTTCGCGACGGTGAGCTTTATATCACTGGCCGTATTAAAGATCTGATTATTATCGGGGGGCGTAATCACTACCCTGAGGATATTGAGCAAACGGTAAAGAAAAGCCATGCGGCGCTGATGCACGCTGAGTGTGCAGCATTCTCAATTGATAATGGAGGTGAAGAACGTTTAGTGATTACGGCCGAGGTGAATCGCCGCTACCGTGCGGAGTTGTCCCAAGCCGGAAACGCCTTTTCCGCAGAATTTGAGATAGTGCGCCAGCATGTTCGAAAAGCGGTGGCTGAGCAGCATGACCTACGCGTTGACACAGTAATACTGCTCAAGCCATCCGGTTTGCCCAGAACAGCCAGCGGCAAGATACAGCGACATGCCTGCCGTGCTGGTTTTCTGGCAGGAACCCTAAATGTGCTGGTAGAATGAGCGAAAGGGGATTTATACGATGCAACACGATGCTGCTAATACGAAGCTAGCAGACTGTGCCGGTGAAGCTGGCATTGCTCAGCAGCCATTTTCGCAAGGTAATCCCCAGACTTCCGAAGCCATTCAGGGATGGATGGTTATAAAGCTTGCCGCGATGATGCGTGTTGAGCCTGCCGAAGTGGATGTACGTCTACCCTTCACCGGTTATGGTCTGGATTCCATTACACTATTTACTCTCACGGGTGATTTGGCAGAGTGGTTAGCTCGTGATCTATCGGCTACCTTGTTATGGGAATACCCTACTGTCGAGACTCTTGCGCAATACTTAGCTAAGGGGTTACTTGGTTCACCGCTTCTTCGCAAAGAAGGCTGGGGCGCATCATGGTATTCACTTGTCCCGATTCAGCCACATGGTTCCAAACCTCCTTTCTTCTGCGTGCATGGGCTCGCAGGAAATATTCTGGGCTTATATGGTCTTGCACCGCAACTAGGTAATGAGCAACCTACCTTTGGACTTCAAGCGGAGACTCTTAATGGGAAACGCGCTACTCACACAACCATTGAGGACATGGCGTCTCATTATATTCAGGTAATACGCAGTGTACAAACTGAAGGCCCATATTTTATAGGTGGGTACTGCTTCGGTGGGCTGGTGGCATTCGAAATGGCTAGGCAACTTCGTTCACAGGGCAAGGAAGTGGCATTACTGGCGTTGATAGATGTATCAAGTCCACAGTATCATCCAGCTAAGGCTTCTTTTCTCCTAAGACA
>JAYTIZ010000061.1:0-7470 GCA_043731445.1 Gammaproteobacteria bacterium
ATACCATGAAAGTAATTTTATTATGGCTGCTTGGTGTGCCAATCAGCCTCATCATTTTGCTTAAAGTGTTTGGCGTTTTTTAAAGTCGGTGAGTTTTCAGGATGTACCCGTATCATCATATAAGGAGATAGTGTTATGAATAAGGATCAGGTAGCAGGTCGTGCTAAAGAAGTTGTCGGCAAAACGAAGGAAGTGGTTGGCAAGGTCATTGATGATAAAGAGCTGCAAGTAAAAGGTGTAGTTGAAAAAACGGTGGGCAAGGTGCAAGCCAATTATGGTGATGCTAAAGCAGAGCTGAAAAAGGATAAGTAGACTAGAGTCGAGGCGGGTTAGCTTATTTAATAGCTAACCCGCCAATCATCCTACACTTGTTGTTGGTTTACACTGGAACGCGTTGGAAGGTGGTGGCTTTGCATTTCGTGCAAGGCGGGATGATGGCAGTGGCAGAAAAGTACTGAGGCGTTCCACACGTCGTACAGTACAGTGTGCCGACACCCGCTATTTCGCCGCTGTGCCACAGTTCCGCATGGTTTTTAGCGTGCAGTCCAAGTTTATCCAGCTCCTGCTTAGCGCGATCCACTATCAGCGAAAACATATCCAGCGCTCGCTGTTCAATCAGCTCTATATCAAAACGCAACCACTCAGATAATTCTTTACCCGTTGTTTTAGCATGATCAATAGCATCCTGTAGATCACGTTTGAGGTAGGTACCAATTTTTTCAGCCTCCTCGCGCGTCAGCTCGCCCAATTCGACGGCATTTTTCTTGGCAGTCTCCAGGGCGTGTTGCAGAATGGGCAGAGTGTCTTTCTCGGCGTGCTCGATAGCTGCTTTAATACGTTCCAGCATGCGGTTATACGCATGAACGAATTTGTCACCGCTGTCTTGGGTCATGGCCGGATCTCCCGTAAGGTAGTTCTATATATAGTGTGAACCAAGCTACAGTTCATTGTAAGCCTTCCCTAGGCTACGGTATGCTTACACCTTTTTAGAGGCCGCCTGACACCCCATGGACGAGCAGTACCATCCCGCAACAGTCGAAACCGAGGCCCAGCGCCATTGGGAAGGCGCGCAGGTTTTTAAGGCGAGCCAGGATCCATCCCGGCCGAAATACTATTGCCTCTCCATGTTCCCCTATCCCAGTGGACGCTTGCACATGGGACACATGCGTAATTACACCATCGGTGACGTGATCTCGCGTTATCAACGCATGCAGGGTAAAAATGTGCTGCAGCCAATGGGCTGGGACGCTTTCGGTCTGCCTGCCGAGAATGCAGCGATCCAGAACAAGGTACCGCCTGCGCAATGGACGTATCAGAATATCGCCTACATGCGCGGTCAGCTCAAACGTCTCGGCTTTGGTTATGACTGGGACAGAGAGCTTGCCACCTGCCATCCTAAATATTACCGCTGGGAGCAATGGCTGTTCACGCGCCTGTTCGAAAAAGGTCTGGTCTACAAGAAGACCGCGCCGGTGAACTGGTGCCCGGAGGATGTGACGGTGCTCGCCAACGAACAAGTGATAGACGGCCGCTGCTGGCGCTGCAACACCGTCGTTGAGCGCAAAGAGATCCCGCAATGGTTTATGAAAATCACGCAGTACGCGGATGAACTACTCAATGAATTAGACAAGCTCGACGCCTGGCCGGAGCAGGTGCGCACTATGCAGCGCAACTGGATTGGTCGTTCAGAAGGTGTGGAAGTCGAGTTCAAGATTGCCGGCACAAACGAAACATTTACGATTTTTACCACGCGTCCTGACACACTGATGGGTGTGACCTATATGGCGCTCGCGGCGGAACACCCACTAGCTTTAGCGGCGGCGCAGACAAATCCAACGTTGGCAGCATTCATTGAGTCGTGCCGTCAGACTATGGTTGCCGAAGCAGCGCTGGAAACGATGGAAAAAGTGGGTATGGACACTGGACTCAAGGCTGTCCACCCCATCACTGGCGCGGAAGTGCCGGTATGGGTCGCCAACTTCGTGCTGATGGGTTATGGCACGGGCGCAGTGATGTCGGTGCCTGCGCATGACGAGCGCGATCATGCATTTGCCTTGCAGTATGGTCTGCTTATCAAGCAGGTGATTCATCCCGCCGATAATTCGAGTGTGGATAACCAGCGCGCTGCGTATATCGAAAAAGGAATATTGCGGGACTCTGGCGAATTTTCCGGGTTAACGTCGCAGCAAGCGTTTTCCGCCATCGCACAATGGCTGGAAGCACGCAGCAAAGGCCAGCGCAGAGTGAATTACCGCCTGCGCGACTGGGGCGTCTCGCGGCAACGCTATTGGGGTGCGCCGATTCCGATTATCAACTGCGCTGCTTGCGGCGCGGTGGCCGTGCCGGACGAACAATTGCCAGTGGTGTTACCGGAAAACGTGCAGTTTGATGGTGTCGGCTCACCCATCAAAAAAATGCCGGCGTTTTACCAGACGACCTGCCCGCAATGCGGCGGCCCGGCCGAACGCGAGACCGATACTTTCGACACCTTCATGGAATCGTCATGGTATTACGCACGCTATGCCTGCAAAGACAACGACACGGCGATGCTGGATGAGCGCGCCAATTACTGGCTGCCAGTGGATCAGTACATCGGCGGCATCGAGCATGCCATTTTACATTTACTGTACGCGCGCTTTTTTCACAAACTGATGCGCGATGCGGGCTTAGTAACATCCGACGAGCCGTTCACACGTCTGCTGACGCAAGGCATGGTGCTAAAAGACGGCAGCAAGATGTCCAAATCCAAGGGCAACACGGTGGATCCGCAGGGCTTGATTGAAAGATACGGTGCCGACACCGCGCGTCTGTTTATCATGTTCGCAGCACCGCCGGAGCAATCACTGGAATGGTCAGATGCCGGCGTTGAAGGTGCGCACCGTTTTTTGCGGCGGCTCTGGACGTTTATCTATGAGCAACAGGCTTGTCTAAAGAAAATTCCTGCAACTGCCCCAACAAACTGGGCAGATTCTACCTCTGAACAGTTAGATGCGCGGCGTGATATTCACCACATTCTCAAGCAGGCCAATTATGATTTCCGTAAACACCAGTTTAATACCGTGGCGTCTGCCGCCATGAAAATCCTCAACGTGCTCACCAGAGTTTCGGCTGGAGCGGCTCACGATCAGCTCATACACGAAGGTTTGAGCATATTGCTACGCCTGTTGGCCCCGATCACGCCTCATATAAGCCATCATTTATGGCAGGAGTTCAGGTTGGGGGGCGATATCCTTAATGCCCCCTGGCCAGAGCCGGACGAAACAGCCCTGGTACAGGACGAAATCGAGCTGGTGGTGCAGGTCAGCGGCAAGCTGCGTGGCCGCGTGCGGGTGCCCGCCGCCGCCAGTCAGGCTGAGATCGAGGCCCTTGCATTGGCAGACCCCAATGTAAAGCGTTACACTGAGGACAAAGAAGTTAAGAAAGTGATTGTAGTGCCGGGCAAGCTGGTCAATATAGTGGTGTCAGGCTAGTCATATCCTGCTTATAGGAAGGGTGAAGGATGAACATATTAATAAAAAGCATACTAACGCTGGCTGTGCTGTTAATACTGCAGGGCTGCGGCTTTCATCTGCGCGGCGGCTTGCAGGGTGAGAGCGTTCCCCTAACTTACCTTAAGGGAGGAGGAGATCAAAGGGGAGGGCAAACAGGACTCCGCGGTGAATTGAGCCGCGTGAATGGGATTACGGATAACGCAGCCAGCGCCGAGATGGCATTAACCATCATCAGCGAAAATTTTACCCGTCATGTGCTTTCCGTGGGCACTACTGGCAAGGTGCGCGAGTATGAGTTGCGCTATGTGGCACGTTTCGCCGTGAGTGACAAGACCGGCACGGAATTATTAGCCCCGCAAACTATTAGCCTGACACGCGATTATCGTTTCGATACCACCCAGGTGTTGGGCAGCAACGCCGAGGAAGATACTCTACGCCAAGACATGGCGCGCGATGCAGCACAGCAGATATTACGGCGGTTGCAGGCGCTGAAGAGTAATTAGGTTTCTGAGCAGTCTGCTAATGCGCATTCTTTCCACAATCACATTGTTCGCACTATTGGTGCCTGGTTACGCACGTCCAGCTTGCCTTGATGCCGACTACTCATTGGCCACGGAGTTCTCACGAGCGTCAGCTGTGGTTATTGCTGAGGCACAAGCCGAGCGCATCGTTCCAGATGATCCCGACGACTCGCCCGGTTTCGCCGCTACTATCTATTCAGTAGAGATTGATGAGTCGTTCAGGGGACCTCTTCGTGGGAACGTCGAGCTCTACAGTGAGAATAGCAGTGGTCGCTTCCCCATGGACGTTGGGAAGAAATACATCCTTTTCATGTACAACAATGGCGGCACTTGGTCCGCAGATGACTGTGGAAACTCAGGCCTTGTGGTTGATAGTCAAGAGGTGATCCAGGCGGTACGCAAAATGTCATCGTCAAAGGCTCAGAAGCCTAACTAGCTGTTCCAGCCCTGTCAGATACTTCTACGGGGCATTCAAGAAAGTCGCTGTGAAGGGGCGTACTTACAAATCTAAATATATCCGTGAGACTTAAAGCCGACCAACTGCTTTCCCATCTCAAGCGTCCGCTGGCGCCGATGTATCTCATCTTTGGTGATGAGCCGCTACAGGCAGAGGAAGCCTGTGCCATGCTCCGGGCCGCCGCCCGCGAACAGGGTTACGCCGAACGCATTACGCTGCACGCGGGAATAGGGTTTGACTGGAACACCCTGTTGCAGACTTCGCAGAATCTGTCCTTGTTTGCCGAGCGGCGGTTGATCGAGTTACGCATTCCCAACGGTAAACCCGGCGACGCCGGCAGCGAAGCATTGATCGCTTACGCGGCGCGTCCGGCAACCGACACCACTTTGCTGATTATCACTCCCAAACTGGATAGCGCCACGCAAAAGACCAAGTGGTTTACGGCGCTTGAGCAGGCCGCTGTGCTGATACAGATATGGCCGATCAGTGCTGCGCAATTACCGGCGTGGATAGTTCAACGTATGCGCGCTAAAGGGATGCAGGTGAACAGCGAGGCCGCGGCCCTGTTGGCGGAGCGGGTCGAGGGGAATCTCCTTGCGGCGGCGCAGGATATTGAAAAACTCTATCTCCTGTACGGTGCGGCGGCGATTGACGTGGACAACATCACTGCGGCCGTAGCGGATAGCGCCCGTTTCGATGTATATGAACTGGTAGATACCGCGTTACAGGGCGATGCCGTGCGCACCGCACGCATCCTTAACGGTTTGCGCACCGAGGGCGTCGAGCCCACGCTGGTGCTGTGGGCGCTGGCGCGCGAGCTACGCGGTCTGGCCAGCATCGCCTATGCCTGCCAGAGTGGTCTGGGCATGGAACAGGCGTTAGCCAAACACAAGGTCTGGGACAAACGTAAACCCTTGGTGAAGCAGGCATTAACGCGTCATAAACTGCCCCATTGGCAGAGGCAGGTGCGTCTGGCGGGCCGCATAGATAAGATCATCAAAGGCATACGGGCAGGCAATGTATGGGACGAATTGTTACAATTAAGCTTGGCAACGGCAGGCGTGCGTCTGCTGTGTGATGAAGCATTAAGGTCGAAAGTATCATGAACGTTAAAGAGTACATGCAGGATGTCGGCACACGGGCGCGCAGTGCAGCGCGTTTGTTGGCCCGTGCCGGTACGCAGGCGAAAAACGCGGCTTTGCTAGCGATGGCTGATGCTGTCGAACGCGAACGCGATGGGCTGCTGGCCGCGAATAAAAAAGATCTGGACGCAGGTGCCAAAAGCGGCTTGGACACCGCCATGCTGGACCGGCTCACGCTGAGCGCTGCCGGGATTACAGCCATGGCGCAGGGCTTGCGCCAGATTGCGGCGCTGCCTGACCCGGTGGGTGAGATCAGTGATCTGAAATACCAGCCTTCCGGCATTCAAGTCGGGCGCATGCGCGTGCCGCTGGGCGTGATCGGCATCATTTACGAATCGCGTCCAAATGTGACCGCTGATGCCGCCGGGTTATGTCTTAAATCCGGTAACGCCGCGATATTGCGCGGCGGTACGGAGGCCATTCACTCCAATCAAGCCATCGCGAAATGTATTCACGCTGGGCTTACGCAGGCGGGTTTACCGGCTGATGCGGTACAGGTGATCGAGACGACAGACCGTGCGGCGGTGGGCGAGTTGATTACCATGAAGCAATATGTGGATGTGATCGTGCCACGCGGCGGCAAGAGTCTGGTCGAGCGTATCAGCAATGAAGCGACCGTGCCGGTCATCAAGCACCTGCACGGCATCTGCCATGTTTACATTGACGACAAGGCCGACACCGATAAGGCTGTGCGCATTGCCTACAACGCCAAGACGCAGCGCTACGGCACCTGCAACACCATGGAAACCCTGCTCGTGGCGCAAGATATTGCCGAGAATGTGTTGCCTACCTTAGGCAAGATGTATCAGGAAGCCGGTGTGGAATTACGCGGCGACGCGCAAACGCGTGCGATCTTTCCTGGCATCAAGACCGCCACGGAAGAAGATTGGGATACTGAATATCTGGCTCCGATTCTCTCCATTCGCATTGTCAGAGATATGGATGATGCGATCGAGCACATCCACCTGCACGGCTCCAACCATACCGAGTCTATCGTGACTGAGGATTTTTCGCGCGCACAGCGCTTCTTGAGCGAAGTGGATTCGAGCTCCGTCATGGTGAATGCCTCCACACGCCTCGCCGATGGTTTTGAGTATGGCCTCGGCGCTGAGATTGGCATCAGCACTGATCGTTTGCATGCACGCGGCCCGGTGGGTCTGGAAGGGCTCACTTCGCAAAAATTCATCGTCATTGGCGATGGGCATATTAGGAAATAAGTACAAGATACAAGCTACAAGATACAAGGGTTGTTTCTTCCCCCTTGCATCTTTTTCCTTGCGCGTGTTTTTCGAATGATTGGAATTCTCGGCGGCAGTTTCGATCCCGTCCACCTTGGCCATTTACGCCCGGCGCTGGAACTTTACCAAGACCTGAAACTTTCCGAAGTACGCTTCATTCCCTCTGGCTTGCCGCCGCACCGGGCAACGCCCACGGCAAGCAATGAACAACGTCTCGCGATGATCAAGGCCGCCATTGCCGGGCACGACGGCTTCACGCTAGATGAGCGGGAACTGCGACGTACTGGCCCGTCCTATACCATAGACACGCTGATTTCATTGCGCACCGAGCTTGCTGAAACGCCAATTTGTTTGATTGTGGGGCAAGACGCTTTTGCCAAGCTGGATACCTGGCGGCGTTGGCGCGAGTTGATAACGTTTGCGCATATTGTGATCGCGCGGCGTCCGGGGCAGGAAGTAGTGCTGGCGCAGGACCTGGCGGCGCTTCTGGCAGAGCGGCGCATAGAAGATCCACGCAAGCTTGCCCAGCAAGCAGCCGGTTATATTCTTAACTGGCCGGTGACGCAGCTAGACATATCATCTTCACAGATCCGTGATGGGGTGGCGCGTGGCAAGAGCATC
>JAYTIZ010000062.1:0-17419 GCA_043731445.1 Gammaproteobacteria bacterium
CGTTGGGCCGCGCATGGCGGAACGGCTCGCGCGCCTCAACATTCACACCGTACAAGATCTACTCTTTCACCTGCCGTTACGTTATCAGGACCGCACGCGCGTGGTACCCATCGGTGCGCTGCGCGTAGGCGATCAAGCCGTGATCGAAGGCGAAGTGCAATTGAGTGATGTGCGCTTCGGCAAGCGTCGCGCGCTGCTGACGCGCCTGAGTGATGGCACGGGCACGATCACTTTACGCTTTTTTTATTTTAATGCTGCACAGCAATCCGCATTATCACGCGGTGTGAAGCTGCGCTGTTTCGGCGAAGTACGCTCAGGTGCCAGCACGCTGGAAATGATCCACCCGGAATACCGCCGCGTGGACGAAACTACTGTGATACCGGTAAACGAACACCTCACGCCTATTTACCCCACCACTGAAGGTGTGCACCAGTTGACGCTGCGTGCACTGACGCAACAGGCATTAGATTTATTGCGCATGGAAAACATCACACTGGAAGAATGGCTGCCGGATAAAATACTTGCGCCGCTCAAACTGCCTTCGCTGGCTGAGGCGGTGACTTACGTGCACTATCCGCCACCCGATGCACCGCTGGCTCTATTGGAGAACGGTCAACACTCTACACAGCAACGCTTGGCCTTTGAAGAATTATTAGCCCAGCACCTGAGTCTGCGCCTGTTGCGCAGCCGGATTCAACGCCAGGCCGCGCCCAAGCTCGAAGCCGCCGGAAAGTTGATGGCGGCTTTGTTATGTGCGCTTCCTTTCACACTCACCACCGCACAGCAACGTGTAATCGGCGAGATCCGCCACGACTTGCGCCGCGCTTCGCCCATGCAGCGTTTAGTGCAAGGTGATGTAGGTTCAGGAAAAACACTGGTGGCTGCCTGCGCGGTGTTGCACGCCTTGGAGGCGGGCTACCAGGTCGCTATCATGGCGCCCACCGAACTGCTCGCCGAACAACATCTATTTAATTTCAGACGATGGCTAGCGCCACTCAATATTGAAATCGCAGGATTGTCCGGTAAGGTCAAAGGTAATGTGCGCGCGACGCTGATGCAGCGCATTGCGTCGAAAGAGATCAAGCTTATCATCGGCACGCATGCATTATTTCAGGATGATGTCAGCTTTCCCAAGCTGGGCTTGGTGGTGATAGACGAACAGCATCGCTTCGGTGTGCACCAGCGCCTCGCACTGCGCGAGAAGGGTTATCAGCAGGGTCGCTACCCACATCAGTTGATCATGACCGCGACACCCATCCCGCGCACCCTTGCAATGACTGCCTATGCCGATCTAGATAATTCCGTGATTGATGAATTGCCGCCTGGCCGCACACCTGTAGAGACTGTAGTAATTTCTGACACGCGCCGTGCCGAAGTGGTCGAGCGCGTACGTCAGGTCTGCCGCGCCGGACGCCAGATTTATTGGGTATGCACGCTCATCGAAGAGTCCGAGATTTTACAGTGCGAAGCGGCTGAGGATACTGCAATCAAACTCACCGAAGCCTTACCGGATTTACGTGTTGGCCTCGTGCACGGGCGCCTGAAGACACAAGAAAAAGAATCGATGATGCGCGAGTTCAAAGCAGGCCAGATTGATTTATTAGTGGCGACCACCGTGATTGAGGTCGGCGTAGATGTACCCAACGCAAGTCTCATGGTCATCGAAAATGCGGAACGCCTGGGGCTTGCACAACTGCATCAACTACGCGGACGAGTGGGGCGCGGTGCGGCGGCAAGTCATTGTGTGTTGATGTACCACAGTCCGATTTCTGAAAACGCCAGGGCACGTCTTGCTGCATTGCGCGAAACCAGCGACGGGTTTGTGATTGCCCAGCGTGATCTCGAACTGCGTGGCCCCGGCGAAGTGCTCGGCACACGCCAGACCGGCATGCTGCAACTGCACATCGCCGACCTGGTGCGCGATCAAAAACTTTTACCTGCGGTGGAAGCAGCTGCAGCAGTTTTACTCAGCGACAATCCTGAGCATGTACAACCGCTAGTGCGCCGTTGGTTAGGCGATGCAGTGCAGTATAGAGAAGTCTGAGCAGCGTATTGCTTTCAGCGACGTTAGTGATTAATCTCAGATTATCATCACATACTAATAATTAATCAGCAGGCTTACCGTGTTCATAATCCCCGTTGAAAGAAAAATTGACTGGAAAAATCCGCCCGTCATTACTTTGCTGCTGATTTTAGTAAATGTTCTCATCTTCCTCGGCTTTCAGATGGATGAAGATAAGTACCTTGAAGAGGCTTTAAGCTATTACTTTGAGTCAGACCTTCCTAAAATTGAATTTCCCCTTTATATAAATTATCAGGAACATCAGCATGACTTGAGCGAGAAGGACAGGCTCGAGGTACCGGCTCAAGATGATCTGGAAGCCCAAGTCTCTTTCTTTTATGCAATGGATGCCGACGCAGTATTTATGCATAAACTGCGTGCGGATGAGCTCGTTACGCCCGGCTCAAAGGATTATCCGGAATGGCGACTGCAGCGCAGCAAATTCGAGGCCTTGATGCGGCAGGTCACCTCCTACGAATATGGATTAAAGCCCGCCGAACCCACTGTACTGACCTTATTCTCTAATATGTTTTTGCACGGGGGTTGGGATCACTTGTTAGGCAATATGCTGGTGTTGCTCATTATTGGCTTCGTCGTCGAAGCCACACTGGGCAAATTTACCTACCTTGTCACTTACCTACTCTCTGGTCTGTTGTCAGGTGGACTCTATATTGCCTTCAATACCACCAGCAACATTCCTAGTATCGGTGCGTCGGGCGCCATTGCTGGTGTAATGGGAATGTATCTGATGTTATTCGGGATGCGTAAGATCAAATTTTTTTACTCCCTTCTATTTTACTTCGACTACATCAAAGCACCCGCGATTATTCTGTTACCAATATGGCTGGCCAACGAATTTTACCCACTCCTGCTGGGAGAGGATACCGGAGTTAACCATTACGCCCACATCGGCGGATGTGCCGGTGGTGCTTTACTTGCTTTCATTGCGAAAAAATTTCTGCCTAGCGTTGATACTGGTTATCTTGAGCAAGCTGAAAGAGACAACGCTTATACTCAGCGTTATGACAAGGCCTTGCAACTCATGGCCAAGATGGAGCTTGCCCCTGCACGAAAACTTTTTCTGGAGCTTCAGCAGATAAAGCCAGATGATCGTTCCATCCTGGTGCATCTTTACAATATTGCCAAGTTTAACCCGGCGAGCGATGAGTACCATGCACTGTCACACGATATATTTTTGCTGGCGGGCAGAACTGCGGAAACAGTCAAGCTACAGAACGACACCTATAAAGAATATCTGCGCATCGCCAAACCGTCGGTACGTCTCAAGCCTGAGCAACTGCTAAGCCTGGCTGGCCAGTTTACTGCGGGTGGTTATCTGGATGATGCAGAAAAGCTGATCGGTATACTGGTTAAAAGCAAATGGAGTAGCCATCAGCTGCCGCAAGCAATTCTTTTGCTTGCCAATAAATTCAATATTTCACATAAACTGGAAAAACAACAGCACTACCTATCCTTACTCATTGCACAGTTTCCTGATTCTACAGAGGTGGCTAGTGCCCGGCGGGTAATGACAGGAGATACTAAGAAAGTCTCTCCGCTAGCTCAAGATAATCGCTGATCTCTTTCTGCATGGGATGATAAGGATATTTGGCCAATAGATAGTGCAGCACTTTTTTAGCCTGCTCATCCTGCTCCATATCCTCACACAAGATTTTGGCCACCAGAAGATAAAGTTGCGGTATATCGCAGTGGCCAGGGTAGTTTTTGTGAAAATTATTCGCCAGGCTAAGCGCCAGTTTAGGATCTCGCGAGGATCGTAGTTGACTTGCAAGTTTGTATACCTGCTCGGGTTGCGCTGGCGTAAACTCCGGATCGGCCTGGCGACAATCGCGCACCACTGCGGTAGCCTGCAAGAGCTTTTCCTGATTTAACAACGCCGTAATATACTCGCGGCCATGCTCCAGCAACAATGGTGTGTTCTGGGTTACCTTGAGCAGCTTATGATACTGCTCGTGGAGTGCCAGATTATCCTTATCGCGAATGATATTCTCGCGTAGCCGTTCTTGTGCCTCGGGAATTTTGCCTTCCTGCAGTAGGATTGCCACTTCATCGAACTGTGGGCGTGTCGTCTGGCCTATTTTTTTAGCGGAAGGCTCGTCAGCCTCATCAAAATCCATATCAACGTGATAACCTAATTCTTCATGATATTGATAAATTACATAGCCCATCATATTGAACATGATGAGTGTAAAGTACATACCTATAAAGCTGACAATAGGTATGTAGAGTGCGTCGGGGATTTTTTCATACAACATGTTTTGTAACAGAATACCGCCGCCCAAGAGCATGATGAGAAAAACATACAGTGCTAGATAGGGCCAGCCAATCGCTGTAATCACCGACCACAACATGCTCGGGTTGATGGCTTTGAAAAGACTGCGCTCCGTCGCTAAAACCATCACGCTGGCGGGGATGCCCAAAGCAACCACCAGCGCCAGCGGAACGCCGATGATGTCCCCCAAATTATTAAACACCCAGCGTAATAATATCGCGATAATTACAAGTATCAAGAATTGTTGGAAGGGTAGCTCCAGGCCTTCATTAATCAACTCAAAGCTGAGCTTGGGTGGCTCCGGATGACCTGCTGATGTTAGCTCCAACACTTCATAGGCGTACCGAACAAACAGTGCGGAGACAACAAGCTGCATTAATACACTGAATAGACCGGGGTCAGCGAACAGACTGGTCGCAACTGATAATATGAGCATATAGATCAGTGCAGAAGGATTTATTGGGTACAGATAAAAGCGTGGTATCCTCTGCCAAAACGGGGTAATCGCATTACCGGCTAGAGAGGCCAACGTACTATTACAGACCGCACAACTTGGCTCCTGGCTACCCGCTGTTTTTACGCAGGCCGGACAGAAGTTGATTTGACAGGGCGCGCAGGCCCACCGAGCCGGAATAAGGGGGTGATATTTACAGACGATTTTATCCATCACACGCCTTTGATCTTGGTTATTACTGGCTTATGTGCTCGCTAACTCCCCACTAGACTAGAGTAAACTACTCGCCCATTGCAAGGCTGGCCGTTGTCTTGTCACACGTCCATTAATGGCTGTTTATGCTATGAAAATCATCAAAGCCATTTTTGCTTTTCTGGTCAGGCTCGCCCTGCTATGTATACTCTCCAGCGTTGCACTGGTGATCGTGTTGAAATGGGTTGATCCGCCCACCACGTCGTTAATGATACAAACCGAGATTAAAGCACGTCTCGCAGGATATGAAAAAGCTTCCATCAACTATCATTGGGTAGCTTACGCTGACATTTCGCCTTATGTGCCGCTCGCGATGGTCGCGTCGGAAGATCAGAAATTCCCCACCCACAATGGCTTCGATTTTGAAGCGATTGAAAAAGCTCTCAAACACAATGAACAGGGCCGACGCTTGCACGGCGCCAGTACCATCAGCCAGCAGGTAGCGAAGAATTTGTTTCTCTGGCCGCAGCGTAGTTATCCGCGCAAAGGCCTGGAGGCCTACTTCACCTTCCTCATTGAGACCCTCTGGTCTAAGCAGCGCATTCTGGAAATGTATGTCAACATCGTGCAGCTGAGTAATAATGATTTTGGTGTGGGTGCGGCGAGTGAACGGTTTTTTAATAAGTCGCCGAGCTCGCTCAGCGCGGACGAAGCCGCATTGCTTGCTGCGGTGTTGCCTGGCCCCTCAAAATATCGGGTAAATAATCCATCAAGCTACGTTTTGAAAAGGCGCGACTGGATTCTCAGGCAAATGCAGGCGCTGGGTGGCCCAGGCTACTTGAGTAATCTTTAAGATCATGCGATCAATTACTACTACCGGCGGAGCAACATCTTGGCGCGCGCCACGCCGCATGGTGTGCACCAACATACCCGCAAGCCTGCTGGACTGGTTGCTGGATCCGGCGTCGCTCACGCGCCGTCTGCAACAGGTGTGTGGAGAATTTCGTGTGCAGGTATTAAATCAGGCCTGGGCGCGTCCGCTGCATGATGAAACGCATGCGCTGAGTTTGCGTAACGGTGCACAGGTGTTCGTGCGCGAGGTACTGCTCTTGTGCGATGGACAGCCCCGCGTGTTCGCCCGCACCGTCATTCCGCGCCAGACATTGTCTGGCAAATATCGCCGCCTGACGCGCTTGGGCAACAAGTCACTCGGCGCGGTGCTGTTTGCCGACCCCTTAATGCGCCGCGACAAACTGGAACTCTCAGCCATTACAGCGCGCCATCCGCTGTTCGAACGGGCCACGCATAAGTTGATTAAGCAGCCGTCCGTAATCTGGGGACGACGTTCGCTCTTTCATCTAAACAACAAACCTCTATTGCTCAGTGAAATATTTTTGCATGATATGCGCAACTCTCCGCCGACAAAATGAAACGGCGCCTCTATCAATATGCCTTACTAATGCGGCTGAATCGGCCTATCGGTATCTTGCTGCTGCTGTGGCCAACCTTGTGGGCCTTGTGGATCGCGGGAGACGGTAAACCTGATGTGCTGGTCACACTGGTGTTCGTGGCAGGTGTGGTCTTGATGCGCTCCGCCGGTTGCGTGATCAATGATTATGCGGATCGCAACATTGATCCGCACGTACAGCGTACTGCCGAGCGACCCTTGGCCGCTGGCCGCGTGTCACCGCGCGAGGCATTAATTTTATTCGCGCTGCTCGGTCTTGTTGCCTTTGGTTTAGTGTTGCTGCTGAACCGTCTGACGATAGTATTGTCCGTCGTGGCGGTGCTGCTCGCGGTGAGTTATCCCTTTGCTAAACGCTATACACATCTGGCGCAGGTCCATCTGGGCGCCGCTTTCGGCTGGGCCGTACCCATGGCCTTCGCTGCGCAGACCAACAGCCTTCCCGCCGTGGCCTGGCTACTCTTTTTCATCACCGTGTTGTGGGCCACGGTCTATGACACGATGTATGCCATGGTGGATCGCGCCGACGATCTTCGTATCGGCGTAAAATCCACAGCTGTTCTGTTCGCGGCCAAGGATAAAATGATCATCGGCCTGCTCCAGATCGTTTTATTGCTGCTGCTGGTGGTCGTGGGCAGACAATTATGTCTGAACGTGTATTACTACCTTGCCTTAGCCGCCGCGTTCGGCCTTGCGCTGTTTCAGCAGTATCTGATCAAAGACCGGGTGACCGCGCAATGTTTTCGGGCGTTCCTCAACAACAACTGGTTTGGCGCGGTTATCTTTATCGGTATTCTGGCGGGTTTGCCGAAGAATTAAGCTGTTAGCCGTTCCACCCCGCTAAGCCGTTTTTCAAGCTGTAAAACCAGGCTAATGAAGCGCATAATGTGGACGGCGGAATCTTATGTATGAATGAAGATGAGGAACCCTTTCCCCGCCAGTTTGTCCAATAACTTGAACCGACATTTATCTGTATAGGAGAATTTAACCATGGAAAAAATACTGACCTTACTGTTGTTCGGCATTTTGAGCTTATCCTTGGCCGGCTGTCAAAGCGACCCTTTCAATCAACAAACCAGTAACTCGGGAGTCAACAAAGCACAAGCCGGCACATTGGCCGGTGCCGCGGTCGGTGGCTTAGTAGGTAACCAATTTGGTCACGGCAAAGGCAAAACTCTTGCTACCATTGGTGGAGCGATACTCGGTGGAGTGCTTGGAAACAGAATCGGTAACTCTTTGGACCAGAGTGATGAAATCAAAGCGAACCAAGCGCTCGAGCGCAACCAGGCGAGCAGCTGGCGTAATAGCAACAATAACAGTGACGTTACCGTTACTCCAACACGTAGCTATGCAAATAACACCGGCCAAACCTGCCGCGAGTATGACACCACCGTCACCATTGATGGCCGATTACAGAGGGCGCACGGTAATGCCTGTCGGCAATCCGACGGCACTTGGCAAATTGTAAGTTAAGCTAGCTCTAAACGGCTGGGTCGGGTCACGCCGCGTACGCGGCTGGCCCGATAATTTTGTTTACTCTCGTTTTGTAATCTTCTGCTTGCTCCATTTTGTATGAAGCCCTATTCCGATGCCTGCGAGCAAAATAAAGAGCCTATCCTCGACGTATTGCGCGAGACATTCGCCGCGCAAACAAAAATTCTGGAGATTGGCGGCGGCACCGGACAACATGCGGTGTACTTCGGCCAGCATCTTCCTCATCTCATCTGGCAGACCAGCGATCTTCCCGAAAATCTTCCGGGCATACAGCTGTGGCTGGACGAGGTTGGGCTAAGCAACGTTTTGTCACCGCTCGCTCTGAATGTAGCAAGTGCGCACTGGCCTATTACAGACGCGGATGGCATATTCAGCGCCAATGCTGTGCACATCATGTCCTGGGTATGCGTGGAGAAAATGTTTGCAGGCATCGGGCGTATGTTACAACCGGGTGGGATTGTTTGTCTCTACGGCCCATTCAATTACGGTGGTAAATTCACCAGTAGCAGCAACGCCCGCTTCGATGACTGGCTGAAGCGGCGCGACCCAGACAGCGGCGTGCGCAATTTTGAAGACGTGGATAGCCTCGCCCGCGCGCAAGGTTTGCAGTTGTTGAAAGACTACCCCATGCCGGTGAACAACCGCACGCTGGTGTGGAAAAGAGAATGAGCTCTAGATTCAGTCAAGCCGTGCAAGCGGGTTTCAGCAAGCTACACCAGCACGCTCAGTAACCATCGGGAAATATCCTGTATCTCCTCGGCACATATGTTGTGGGCCATGGGGTAACTGCGCCAAGTCACATCGTAACCCTGCTTCTGGAGAACATCGCGCGAGATTTCCGCATGCGCTAATGGAATGACGTCATCGTGCAAACCGTGTGTGATCATAATCGGTAACCTGCTATTAGCTGAGTGCGCTTCAGCGCGCAGCTTCCCGGTCAAGGGCAGATAACTGGACATCGCCACCACACCCGCCAAACGCTGTGGATAGCGCAGGCCAGTGTGTAGCACGACCGCGCCACCTTGCGAAAAACCGGCCAGCACAATGCTCTCGGATGCGATACCTTTGTCAATCTCACGCTGGATAAGAGCGTGCAGCATGCTTTCCGCTTCCGCCAAGCCTGCATCATCTTCGCGTTCGTTGATACCAAAACCATAAATGTCGTACCAGGCAGGTATTACGTAATCGTTGTTGATAGTTACTGGCCGTTGCGGTGCATGCGGGAACACAAAGCGGGTGTCGTGTTTTGGTAAGCTCAGTTCCATTGCCAGCATCGCAAGATCGTGGCCGTCGGCACCGAGCCCGTGCAGACAAATCACCGTGGATGTGGCGGGAATGGGTGGATCAATCTCGACAGCGGGCAGCAAAGTAGCGGGCATAAATTATTTAACCATTGGACACGCGCTGCGTGTTGTTATTTAATCGAACTATGAACAACGACTGTCCGTTTTGCAATCCGCAACAGGAAACGATTCTCTGGCAGGATGCGCATTGCCGCGTGCTGCTCGTCGCTGATGCCGACTATCCCGGCTATTGCCGCGTCATCTGGAATACCCATATTAAAGAGATGACGGATCTGGCCAAAGCAGATCGTGCGCATTTTATGTGCGTGGTGTTCTCCGTGGAAGCAGTGTTACGTGAAGCGCTGCAACCCACCAAGATCAATCTCGCCTCACTGGGTAATCAGACACCGCATCTGCACTGGCATGTGATTCCGCGTTATAGCGATGATGCGCACTTTCCGAATAGCATTTGGTCGGCACGCCTGCGCGGTGTTTCGCCACGTGCTCAGCTCGACGCTGACACTCTGCGCAACAAGCTTGCTGCGCTGCTAAGCTAAAACGGGCTTTACCTTACTGGCTGCAAGTTTAGCGCGAGCTCGTGCCTCATCAGTATCTTTGCCACTCGCGAGCGCCACACCCATGCGCCGGCGTGTGAAGGACTCCGGTTTACCGAACAAACGCAGATCGCTGTGCGGTACACGCAAGGCTTCATCAACCCCTTCAAAGGTAATACCTTTAGCTTCCAGGCCACCATAAATTACTGCGCTTGCGCCGGGGGTGCGCATTTCAACCGACACCGGCAGCCCCAGAATCGCGCGGGCGTGGATTTCAAATTCGTTCTGCACCTGACTGATCATCGTGACCATACCCGTGTCGTGTGGGCGCGGACTTACTTCGGAAAACCATACCTGATCACCTTTCACAAATAACTCGACGCCGAAGATACCGCGCCCGCCGAGATTGTCCGTAACCTTCTTCGCGATATCGCGCGCCTCGTGCAAAGCGCGTGCGCTCATCGCCTGCGGCTGCCAGCTCTCGACGTAATCACCTTTCACCTGCACGTGGCCAATAGGTTCGCAAAAAAAGGTTTCGACCTGGCCAGACTCGCCCACGGCGCGCACGGTAAGCTGGGTGACTTCATAATCAAAATGAATCATACCCTCCACAATAACCTTGCCTTGATTCACGCGGCTGCCGCTCACGGCGTACCCCCAGGCCTTTTCCACATCGTGCGCGGTGTGCACCGTGGACTGCCCCTTGCCGGAGGACGACATCACTGGCTTGATGATGCACGGATAGCCGATCTTCCCGTCAATCGCAGCTTGTACTTCAGCAAGGTTCGTGGCAAATGCATACGGAGAGGTAGCTAAGCCAAGCTCTTCTGCGGCCAAACGGCGAATGCCCTCGCGGTTCATGGTGAGTTGCACCGCGCGAGCCGTGGGGATAATGTCGGCCCGTCCTTCTCGCTCTATTTCGGCCAGCACTTCCGTGGCAATCGCCTCGATCTCCGGCACCACGACGTGCGGTTTTTCGTTAACGATCAGCGCACGCAAAGCTACCGGATCGGCCATGTTGATGACATGTGCGCGATGCGCAAGTTGATGTCCCGGCGCATTCGCGTAACGGTCCACGGCAATCACTTCCACGCCCAGCCGTTGCAGCGCGATGATGACTTCTTTGCCGAGCTCGCCACTGCCGAGCAACATGACGCGCGTAGCTGAAGGACTAAGAGGAGTACCTATTTTCATAATTATGAATTCAGACTACTCAACGCAAAAACGCCAAGGCGCAAAGAAAATCAGTCTTGGGTTAAGGAACCTTGATTAATTCCGTTCGTCCTGAGCCTGTCGAAGGACAGTTAAATAAGATATTGTCTTTACCTGGCACTTATTTCACTCATGGTTCGACAAGCTCACCACGAACGGAGTTTTTTAACTCAGCGTACGCACACCATTCGGCGTACCGAGCAACAACACATCGGCAGGGCGCAGGGCGAAGAGGCCGTTAGTCACGACACCCGGAATCTGGTTGAGTGTGGTTTCCAGTTTGGCGGGCTCCATGATCTGCATATTATGGACATCCAGAATCAGATTGCCGTTATCCGTGCTGTAATTTTCGCGTAGTACCGGCTGGCCGCCGAGCTTGACGATTTCGCGTGCGACATAGCTGCGCGCCATCGGGATGACTTCAATCGGCAAGGGGAATTTTCCGAGAATATCTACCAGCTTTGAGCCATCGGTGATGCAGATAAATTTTTTACTGGCGGCTGCAACAATCTTTTCGCGGGTGAGCGCGCCGCCGCCGCCTTTGATGAGATGCAGATATTTTGTGGTCTCGTCCGCGCCATCCACGTAGATGTCGAGTTCGGTGACTTCGTTCAAGTCAAGTACACTGATGCCGTGGCTCTTCAGGCGTGTGGCCGTCGCCACAGAACTCGCTACGGTAGCCTCAATCTTGTGTTTGATGGTCGCCAGCGCATCAATAAAGAAGTTTGCTGTGGAGCCGGTGCCGACGCCCACCAGCGCGCCAACCTCGACGTACTCCAGGGCAGCTTTGGCGACTGCTTGTTTCATTTCGTCCTGTGTCATAGCATCCCCGTATGAGCTTGGTGTTCAGCTAAGCATACCCGGTAACTGGATGATTATGAAGGGCTGCATGCTACACTATGCGGGCCTTTAACCTGTGACCGCCATGCCTAAATCTTATATCGAAAAAATCCAGCAGGCCCGCGTCTACGACGTTGCGGTAAAAACGCCGCTGGAGCTGGTACCTACTTTGTCGCGGCGGCTGGACAATCGCGTATTCATCAAGCGTGAGGATTTACAGCCGGTATTCTCTTTTAAGTTGCGCGGCGCATACAACAAAATCGCCAACCTGCCACCCGCGCTGGCCCGGCTGGGTGTCATTACCGCCTCCGCTGGCAATCACGCGCAGGGCGTGGCGCTGGCCGCGCAAAAGCTTGGCATCCCGGCGCTCATCGTCATGCCCAAAACTACACCAGACATCAAGGTAAGCTCGGTGCGCGCCTTCGGGGCGGACATCGTGCTGCACGGCAATACCTACGACGATGCTTATCAGCACGCACGCAAACTTGCTGCGGACAGCCAGATGACCTTCGTACATCCCTATGATGACCCGGAAGTGATTGCAGGCCAGGGCACGGTGGGTATGGAAATCGTGCAGCAGCATCCCGATGCTCTACACGCGATTTTTGTACCGGTCGGCGGTGGTGGCTTGATCGCCGGTGTGGCGGCGTATGTCAAACAGCAGCGTCCGGACGTAAAAATTATCGGCGTAGAGCCGGAAGATGCCGCCTGTCTTTACGAAGCGCTACACGCCAACGAGCGAGTGGTACTGGATCATATTGGTCTCTTTGCCGACGGCGTCGCGGTGAGCCAGGTGGGTGAAGAACCCTTCCGCATTGCGCGCGAGTGCGTAGACGAGGTAGTGCTTGTGTCCACCGATGAAATCTGCGCGGCAATCAAGGATATCTTCGATGATACGCGCTCCATCGCCGAACCTGCCGGTGCTCTGGCCGTGGCGGGTCTTAAAAAATACGTGGCGCGCGAAGGCTTAACTCAAAAAAATCTCGTGGCGATCAACAGCGGTGCCAACATGAATTTCGACCGGCTGCGTCATGTTGCGGAGCGCGCTGAGTTAGGCGAACAACGCGAGGCGCTCATCGCTGTGACCATTCCGGAGCGGCCGGGTAGTTTCCGCGAGTTCTGTCACGCCATCGGCCAGCGCAGCATCACCGAATTCAATTACCGTTACCATAATCCCAGTGAAGCGCACGTATTTGCGGGTATCCAGATGCACGATGGTCTGGCTGAAAAAGACGCGCTGATCACACAGCTGCGCGACAAAGGGTATGCGGTGTTGGACATGAGCGACAACGAAATGGCCAAGCTGCACATCCGTTACATGGTGGGCGGTCACACTCGTGCCAATGAACATGAGCTGCTCTACCGTTTTGAATTTCCGGAACGACCCGGTGCCTTGCTGCACTTCCTCACGCGCATTGGCCAGCGTTGGAACATCAGCCTGTTTCATTACCGCAATCACGGCGCGGCATACGGGCGGGTCTTAGTAGGCGCACAAGTTGCGTCGCAGGAGAAAAAAGATTTCCAGTGTTTTCTGGATGAGCTCGGTTACAATTATCGCGAGGAAACCAGCAATCCTAGTTACGCGCTGTTTTTAGGGTGAGGCATAGACTGTCCCGCGATGGCCACGTTTTTGCGACTGGGGTGTACTTGAGAAACTTGTTAACTGCCTGACCCGACATCATTCACTCACTAACTCCATTTCTGGCGAGGACAAAGATAAGCTATGACTTTCAGTTTGACCATTGCCTCTATCCCACCACTTTTCTACCCAAGCACAGTCATACTCATCAATTTTGTAGATTTGAAAGATCTCATTTAGCATTGAATTCACATCCCTAGTCTCATCGTCGGGCAAGTTCGCGGTGATACTCGGATCAATTTTTATCACTCGAACCATAGACCCTACTTTGACTTCTTTTCCATTTTTATCTACAGGCATCGATCTTCATCTTGTGTAGTCAACTAATTATTGAGCATCACGATAATATTGTAGCCGAGTATAAACAACGCCGTGCCGCCGCATACAACGATGAGGGTAACCAGCAGAACGGCAAACGCAGCGCGCATGGAATTAGTTAGCCTAAAGACTGCACTTGATCTTGTTGCAGATGCAGCGGCGCGTTGCACACCGGACAATATTTCCACAGCGGTGGGCACTCTTTAGGCTCCAGTGGAATTGTGACGTTGTTATGACAGTTTGGGCATTCCCCTGCCGCTTTTTCGCTGGTCGCTGTTACGCGGTAGCGCCGATAGGCCATCACTGGCCCCAGCAGAAAAAACCCGGGCACCAGTACAAAGTGGGCGACAAGAATGGGCACTGACAACAGTGCTAAACCCCAAAAAATCCCTAAAATCTTCAGCGCGCGCAGCAGCCGCTCACGCGGACTATACACGTTGCGATACAGTGTGGCAGGCGAGGGCTGATCTTCGTCCAGCTTAAATACGATCTTGTGTTGCTCGCTACTGGGCATCGGAATACCGTCTTTCTCTTGCAGGTTTCGCGGTGATACTTTGGTTCGGCGCAAAACTCAGTGTATCATTATTATCCTCACATTTTGTACTCGGTCTGGAGAAGGAACTTATGTCCAAGACTCTTAAGATTATCGGCTGGCTCGTCGGTAGTATTTTCCTGATTATTGTTGTCGCCGCTGTCGCACTGCCGCGCTTTTTTGACCCCAATGACTATAAACAGCAGATTATCAGTCTGGTCAAAGACAAGACGGGCCGCGATCTTAGCATTCCAGGCAAAATGGAGTTGACCGTGTTTCCCTGGCTGGGCATCAAACTGGGTGCAGTGCAGTTGAGCAACGCGCCGGGCTTTGGCGCCGAGCCTTTCGCCAAGATCGAGGCCGCTGAGGTGCGCGTAAAACTTTTGCCACTTCTGAAAAAACAATTAGAGATGGATACCGTCGTGTTGCAGCACATGGATCTGCGTCTGAGCAAAGACAAGTCCGGCAAAACCAACTGGGCCGATTTGGCCGGTAGTGATAAAAAAGACGAGAGTAGTAATTTCAATCTGGCCTCGCTTGCCATCGGCGGTGTGAAAATCAGCGACTCTACGCTGGTGTGGGACGATCAGAGCAGCGGCAAACGCTATGCGCTGAGCAAGCTTAACGTGAGTACTGGCTCACTCGCTCCGGGCAAGGATTTCGATTTCAAGCTTGATTCTGATGTCGCCAGCAGTAGCCCCGCCGCTAACGGGCACATTGCACTGAAGGGCACGGGCAACGCCGATACCGCAACGCAAACCTATCAATTCCGGGATATGCAGATCACGACGGCGCTGGCAGGCAAAACCATTCCCAAACTCGCTGCACAATTGAATGCCGACATCAAAGCCGAACTTGAGCACGGTGCTGTCAGCCTGAGCAAACTCAAATTAAACCTCGACAGTCAGGCACCCGAACAAACTCGCCATGTCGAACTCACGGGCACTGGTAAAATCAATCTTGAAACGGGCAGCTACCAGTTTCCCGGCACGCTTATCAAAGCAACGCTCGAAGGTAAAAATTTACCGGGCGGTAAATCCACCATTGAGCTTGGTAGTGACATCTCCGCCAACCTCAAAGAGCAAACTGTGAAGCTGGCCAATCTCAAGCTGCAAGGCATGGGTCTAAGCGCCAGCGGTGAACTACAGGGCAGCAAAATTCTCGACGCTCCGTCTGTTTCTGGCCCGCTGAAGATCGCTGAGTTCAGCCCGCGCGTGTTGATGAAGGCGCTCGGCATGACGGTGCCACAGACCGCCGATGCTGCGGTACTTACTAAAGCTGCTCTCAGCACTGAAGTGAATCTTTCGGCGCAGGAGATTAATCTCAACAAACTTGCACTCAAACTTGATGACACATCGGTAAGCGGCAGTCTAGGCATTAAGGATTTCGCTAAGCCTGCCATTGTCTTTGCGCTCAATCTGGATCAAATTGATCTGGACCGTTACCTGCCACCGGTTAACAAGGCCGATGAAAAGCAGGCTGCCACGCCAGCCTCAGCAGCGGCAGGTGCCAGTCAACTAGTCCCGGTGGACACCTTGCGTAAACTCAATGCCCAAGGCGCGCTGCACATTGGCAAGCTTAAGGCGCAAAACGTACACAGTAGCGACGTAGTCATCACGCTCGGCGCACGCGATGGTCTAATCAAGCTGCATCCGCTGGGTGCAAAGCTTTATGAAGGTAGTTATCAGGGCAACGTCGGTGTGGATGTGCGCGGCAAATCTCCGGTTTTTTCGCTGGATGAATCGTTCTCCGGCATACAGGCCGGTCCCTTTCTTAAAGATTATTTGAATAAGGATACCTTGAGCGGCAAAGCCACCGTCAGCGCCAAACTCACCGCGCAGGGCAACACTTCCGACCAGGTCACCAAAACCTTGAATGGCCAGACTGCTTTCACTTTCACCAATGGTGCCATCAAAGGATTTAATATCGCCAAACTTATCCGCGACGCTAAAGCAAAACTGCCGGGCCAGTCAGCGCCGGCGGCACCGGACAATGAACCGAATCAAACCGATTTCTCAGAGCTAAGTGGTAGCGGCACGGTTACCAATGGCGTGTTGCACAATGAAGACCTCGAAGCAAAATCGCCCTTACTGCGCGTCACCGGCAAGGGCGACATTAATCTGCCAGAGCGGAGCATGGACTATCTCGCCAGTGCTTCGATCGTCGCGTCGCTTTCCGGCCAGGGTGGGAAGGGGCTGGAAGATCTGAAAGGTCTGACTATCCCAGTGCGTATCAGCGGGCCATTTTCTAATCTGTCGTACCGACCCGACGTTCAGGCGATGATCGGTGATGCCGCGAAAGCCAAGATTCAGGAAAAAGTGGATGAGCAGAAGCAAAAAATTGAAGAGAAAGTAAACGACCAGATTCAGAACCAGCTCAAAGGTCTATTCAACAAAAAGTAATAAAGCTATCCGCATACACCATGACGAGCTTCAGTGACAAAGTGCTGGCATGGTTTGCACTGCATGGCCGCAAAGGATTGCCCTGGCAGGAAAATCCTACCCCCTATCGGGTGTGGATTTCTGAGATCATGCTGCAGCAAACGCAGGTCGCTACGGTCATTCCTTATTACCAGCGCTTCATGCAGCGTTTTCCTGATCTGCCTGATCTGGCCGCCGCACCGCTCGATGAGGTGCTGAGTCTGTGGTCGGGGCTCGGTTATTACGCACGCGCACGTAATCTGCATCGCGCGGCGCTCGTGATACGCGATCAACATCGGGGGAAATTCCCGCAGACTATCGAAACGCTCAACGAATTACCCGGCATTGGCCGCTCTACAGCGGGAGCTATTCTCGCGCTCGCTTCAAACCAACACCACGCCATCCTGGACGGCAACGTCAAGCGGGTGCTTGCCCGCTATCATGGCGTGACGGGCTGGCCGGGTGCGCGGATAATCGAAGAAAAGTTGTGGAGTTTGGCGGAAGCCCATACACCCGCCAAACGCGTTGCGCAGTATACCCAGGCCATCATGGACCTAGGCGCAACCGTCTGCACACGCACGCAATCCGTTTGTCAGGAATGTCCGCTGGCGCTTGACTGCGTAGCGCGCGTCCAAGGATGTGTGACTGCTTATCCTACGCC
>JAYTIZ010000063.1:0-6796 GCA_043731445.1 Gammaproteobacteria bacterium
TGGTGCCGGTGAGGGGAATCGAACCTCTGACCTACTGATTACGAATCAGTTGCTCTACCAACTGAGCTACACCGGCGCAAGGCTGGGCGTGTGTTCACGCTTATTAAGGACAGCTGGGAAAGGGGCTATTAAGCCAGGCGAGTTTACTGTTTTTCGTTGCGCACGCGGATAATGACTTCGACCCCTGCCGCGACGGTGCCTTTGGGCAGGCTGGGTAATTGTCCAATCGTGACCTGCTCGGCTTCGATGTCCATGAGCGCACCGTTATCCACATTATAAAAGTGGTGGTGCCCATCGGTGTTTGAGTCGTAAAACACCTTGGCCGGATCCACGATCACTTCGCGCACCAAGCCTTGCTGGGCGAACAAACCCAGGGTGTTATAAACGGTGGCCTTGGACGCTACTGACTGTTTCTGATTCACCAGACACAAGACCTGTTCAGCCGACAAATGCTGGCGCCTGGCGAACAGGATCTGGGCGATCTCTACACGCTGCTGGGTGGGGGTAACGCCGTGCGCACGCAGCAACTCCACGATAGCATCCTCACCCAAAACTGGAATGTGTTGATCTTTGGCCATTGACCTTGGAGTATATGACGAAATACTGGACGCAGTCCAGAACCAGGGCAAATTTCATCTCATACAGGTAAATAGGGCTTAGGGTCTAGTATCGGCGGCTTACCCAGCACACTGTCTGCCAACAAACGTGCCGAGGCGGGTGCCAAGGCGATGCCATTACGAAAGTGTCCGGTATTGATATACAAATTCTTGACGTGCGGGTGTGCCCCGATCAAGGGCGCAGCATGGGCCGATCCTGGCCGCAGACCCGACCACTGCTGCTCTATCTCACATTCAGCCAGCGCAGGGATTAGCCTGCAGGCGAGTTCGTGGAGTTTTTCTTTGGCTGCAAGCGTTGTGGATTTATCAAAGCCAACGTGTTCCACCGTGCTGCCCACCAGCACGCGGCCATCGCGGCGTGGGATAATATAGAGCTCACCCTGCACGAGGATGCGTGACAGCAGTCCGGGGGGCGCACGGTACAGCAACATCTGGCCGCGCACTGGCGTCACCTGCGGGTTCCAGCCCAAACTTTCCAGCAGCTTGCCACTCCACGCCCCACCTGCTACCACCACCTGGTTCGCAACATACGCGCCACGCGAAGTCTGCACACCCACAACCTTACCCAGCTCCACTAGCAAGCCGTGTACTTCGGTGTGCTCTTCAAGTTTCACACCCTGCCCCACCAAGCTCTGCTTGAGTGCCTGCAATAAACGGGGGTTGCGAACTTGGGCGATGCCGGGCATCCATAAAGCGGCACCTGCGGACTGAGTTAAAGCAGGCTCACACTGGCGCATCTCTTCAGCATTCAGCCACTGCATGTCCAGCTTACGGTCTACTGCCCACGCCAACACTGCCGATTTTTCCGCATCTTCTAGAATCAGCAAACCACTCGGTGTCCATTCTGCATCCACGCCGGTCTCTTCCCTGAGGTCGTCTACCAACGCGGCATAATGTTGCTGGCTCCAGGCTGCCAGGCTTGTCACCGCTTCCGGCGCTCGCCACGGGTGTAAAGGGGACAATATCCCCCCGCCCGCCCATGACGCTTCGCGTCCGGTTTCACCACGCTCCAGCAGAACCACCTCGGCACCTGCGCGACGCAATTCACGCGCCGTCAGCATGCCGATGATTCCGCCACCGATGATCAGACAGTCCGTCATGTACGTTCTTATTCCTGGGGGTAATACAATGGAGTGTGGTAACTAACTGGCCGTTACTCAACAGCTTGTACAGAAATTCTTCTGTTGCCACACACATCAGAAAATTTATAATCGTAAATGTAGCACACTCAATAATAAGAAAATTACCAGGGTTCACATGACTAGGGGCCGAGGCTTTACCTTAATTGAGCTTGTCGTCATACTCGCCGTGGCAGTCGTCCTGCTCACGCTCGCGGTCCCCGGCTTTCAAGCCCTGATCCAAAACAATCGCCTGGCTACTCAGGCCAACGAGTTCATCACAGCATTGAACCTCGCGCGCAGCGAAGCGATAAAACGTGGCATACGCGTGACGGTATGCAAGAGCATTAACCAGACGGCCTGCACTGCCGGCGGCGATTGGCGTCAAGGCTGGATTGTCTTTACCGATCAGGATAATGATGCTGCGAAAGACCCCAACGAACTCATTCTGCACGCACACGACGCGTTGTCCTCCGGCAATACTCTGACTGGCAATTCCACCGTTGATGACTATATATCCTACAACGCGAGTGGATTCTCGCAGCTATCCAGTGCAAGTGGTGGTTTTCAAGCTGGATCGCTGCGGTTGTGTGATGCTCGCGGCAATACTTCATCACGCATCATCGTCATCAACCGTCTCGGGCGAGTGCGGGTTAGCATTAACACCGGAGTCACTGCATCAACCCCTGCCTGTCTCTAAGTAGCTAAGTTCGCCTAGGGATCTAACCGTTCGGCGGAAAAATTAACTCGTTCGTCGGCTTATTCGTGACAGCTTGGAACCCATGGGATAAAACATCGTCATGAAACCGGACGCTGGCTTTACCTTAATCGAACTTATCATCACCGTCACCGTGGCGGCGGTTCTGCTTGGGTTAGCTGTGCCTAGCTTTCAAACCATGATGCAAAACAACCGGCTGGTAAGCCAGGCCAATGAGTTCATTACCACGCTTAATCTGGCGCGCAGTGAAGCGGTGAAGCGCGGGACGCGAGTGACGGTGTGCGCAAGCAGCGGCGGCACAGCCTGTGATGGCGGCGGAACCGGAATCTGGACAACGGGCTGGATTGTCTTCACTGACCCCAATAACGTCGGTGTGTATGATGCTGCTAGCGAGACTATCTTGCAGGTACACGGCGCATTATTCACCGGATACACCTTAACAGCAGGTGCTACACTTACCAATTTTGTATCTTATCTGGGCACAGGACTGAGCCAGGGGGCGGGCGGAGCCACTCCCGATGGCACCGCTACCAGTACCTTTGCGCTCGCGGATCCGCGTGGCACGGACACCAGTGGCAACTCTCTCCAGCGCACGATGGCAATGAACGCCACCGGGCAAATCACCACAAATCACGCGTCATTTTTCTGATTATGTTCACTACTCCTACTCAAAATTTGCACTACCTGCCAACACAGCGTCCCGCACGGCAGCAGGGTTTCACCCTGCTTGAGGTGTTAATCGCCCTGCTGGTATTATCCATTGGTCTGCTCGGGCTAGCTGGCTTACAGGCAAGCGGCCTGCGCAACAATCACAGCGCTTTCCTGCGTTCGATGGCTACCCTGCAAGCCTACGATATAGGCGATCGCATGCGCTCCAATCCGGGAGGCGTCCTGGCAGGAAACTATAACAACATCGCCGGCATTCCCGTGCTACCTGCCTGTGGAGCTAACTGCTCCTACGCACAACTCGCAACAACCGATGCCAATCAGTGGAATACCGCCAACGGTGCTGTGCTACCCAATGGAACAGGCACTGTCACGCGAGCTGGGGCTGTCTTCACTATTACCATCACCTGGGATGATGAACACGCTCCCGGCAATCTCAAAAACTTTGTCGTCACCCTACAACCATGAAACGCGAGCACTTTCCCTACGTCAACGCTAGACAAAACGGTTTCTCGCTGGTGGAATTCATGGTGGCGATTACGGTGGGCGTGATTTTACTAGCCGGTGTCTTGCAGATTTACACCAGCAGCAAGCAAATCTCTCGTGTTGAAGAGGCCACAGCACGCTTACAGGAAAATGGCCGCTACGCCATGTGGTTCCTGAGTAACGATATACGCATCGGAGCGTCCAGACTCTGTGGCGGTCTGACTCGGCAGGCTAATGTCCCTCCGACTAATACGCTGAATGGCATGGCTGCTGGCTTCGATTTTGATACCGGCCTGCAAGGTTTCGACGCCACCGGTGCCGGCTGGTCGCCCGGCGCTCCGGGTATAAATGGAGCACCCCAACCAGGCACCGACATCCTCACCCTACGCGGCTTCATTGGTCAGGGAACCCCCCTGACAGGGGTAATGCTGGACAATAACGCCGACGTACAGATAGTGCCGAACAACGGCTTGTTCAGCCAGGGAAGTATCGTCATGGTCGAAAATTGTAAATTTGCCGCCATCATGCAAATCACCAACACCGACCCAGCGACCACGGGGCTTCTTAAGCACGCAATCGGCGCCGGCCCACCTGCGCCTGGCAATGCGTCAACGAATCTCAGTCCCAATAACCCTCCACCTAGCTTCAGCCCCGGTGATTCGGAAGTGATAGGTTTGCGCACTGTAAGCTATTTCATCGGCCCCGGCACGAATGGAGGTTTATCTCTGCGCAGCAGCGTGAATGGTGCCGCCTCCCAAGAGCTGGTAGAGGGCGTAGACGATATGCAGATTCTCTACGGCGAGGACACCACAGCAGTGGTGCCGGTGAACCCCGGCGATGGTGTGGCGCACCGTTACGTGGTGGCCGGCACCGCAGGCCTTGATATGCGGCGTGTAGTCAGTCTGCGCATCTCCTTATTGCTGCGGAGCCTGGACGACAGCGTTGCAACTCAGCCTCAAACTATTGTCTTCAACGGCGCCAACGTGGTGGGTGGTAACCTGGCCCCTCCCGACCGTCGCATCAGGCGTGTGTTTACGTCCACGGTCACCTTGATGAACCACACCCAGTAACAGACTTAGCCAGAGAAAATCTACTATGAAAATACCCACTTCTTACGCGCATAGCCAAAACGGCACAGTGTTGATCGTCAGTCTGATCATCCTTTTGGTGATGACCCTGATCGGCATTACCGCCCTGAGCACCACTAACCTCGAAGAAAAGATGGCAGGTAACCTGCGTAACCAGAATCTTGCCCTGCAGGCGGCGATGTCTGCGCTGCGCGCGGGTGAAACCACCGGCGAAGCCCTGTTAGTGGCGAGTGTACTCAGACCCACCGCGGCAGCCACGTGCCCCTCACCACCCTGCGACTTCCTCGCGTTCAGTGCAGTCGGTAATGTTGTCGCCCAAACCCCCGCCTGGTGGAGTAGCCAGGGCAAACCCTTAAACGGTCTTTCCCAGCTCAGTGCGCCCCCCAACTTTGTCATTGAAGAACGCGGTTACCTTGTTGATAGCTTGGTATCAGGTCAAGGTAATGCTGCGGGCAGATTCGTGTATCGCATTAGCGCGCGCGGCACAGGTGGCACAAACGACGCGCAGGCAGTCGTGCAAGAGACTTTTATTTATAAGAAGGAATACTAAGCATGTTCACCATTGCTACTTATAACCGTTTTTATCTGCTGTCCCACTGGAGGACTGCGCCATGAAGCACTCTCGCACCCATTTTAGCTTGATCGCCGCACTGGCGGTCTACGCCATCGGCTACAGCTTCGGCGCATTCGCAGCGCCTTTCGTCATCAACGACACGCCTTTATTGGTGAGCGCGTCCGTGCAACCCAATGTCATGTTCCTGATTGACAACTCAGGCTCTATGACTAACGTCGTGCCAGACGTGCCGTTTGATCCCGCCATAACCTACCTTGCCGTATGCCCCGCCGCCAACCTCGTTCCGGCCGGTACGTCGGTGAACGTCAGTGTACTTGCCGCCGGCCCAACCATGACCTATCCGGGAAATGTTAATAGGGTGTGGGGTATAGGAGGCGGACAGAGATGTTTCGCAACTGCTGTGTCATACTCGGGAAGACTCGTTGGGGACACTGGTGCCGGTACCAACGCGTCGCCTTATGTACCAGGCAGTTATCTGGATGCTGGCTATACTGGCAACTATCTTAACTGGTATTTCAACCCCACCAACATCGGCGGTGTGACCTGGATTAACCAGCGCAGAAAACCGCTCACCGCGACTACCTTCGCGCAGGAAAGAATCGAAATTACCAAGACCACCGCGAACAGTTTGCTGGATTCGCTCGACAACGTGCGGGTCGGTTTGTCCACTTACAACAACGGCAACGGCGCGACTATTCTGCAAGCGGTAAAAGATATCAGCGTCCCTGCAAACCGCGCCGCCATTAAAGCGCAGGTCGGTACGAATTCCCCCGTCACTGGCCTTATCCCCGGCGGCAACACGCCCCTGGCAGAATCACTGCAAGACATCGGGCGTTATTTCGTGCAGGGCTTTAACTCTACCCTGACACTGCACCCGGGACAGGCCAATCAAAGCACTTCACCTGCTTATACCGTACTCGATCACGTACCTGCTTACGGCGGGGGTGTTCCAGTTGCCCAGCAGGTTTCCCCGATTCAAAACTTCTGCCAGAAGAATTTTACCGTCATCATGACGGACGGACGCCCTCAGGGTGACCAGAACATTAGCGTCGCCAGCCGCCTGCAGGATTACACGGGCGATTGTGCCGCTGCCGCAGCCACGCCTACTCCGGCTGATAACTGTCTTGCCTTCGGTGAAAAACCGGCTCCGCGGACGTATGAATCCGCTGGCAGTGATTATCTGGATGACGTGTCACTGGCCCTCTTCGATATGGATCTGCGTCCCGACCTGATTGATCCCACTGGTAAGCCCAAGAAAACCAATATGTATACCTATGCCATTGGCTTCGCCGACCTCGATGCCCAAACCGACCCGCTGCTGATGGACGCGGCCATAAAGGGCGGCGGCACGTTTAATACGGCCTCCAATGCTGCACAGCTCACCCAGGCATTCACCAGTGTCTTTCAGGATATCGAAGATAAAAACCGGACAGCGTCGTCCGTTGCAGCGAGCACCGGGTTTATTACCACCAGTTCGATCGTTTATCAGGCGCGCTTCAACACCCTGGATTGGGCAGGACAGCTGTTGG
>JAYTIZ010000064.1:0-12426 GCA_043731445.1 Gammaproteobacteria bacterium
AAAGGTATACCACGTTGACTTAACTGCGCCAGTGCGGCACTGGTCTTGGCCATTTGCATAAGCGAAAAAAGCCCTTCCTGCATGCGCGCGCCACCGCTCGCCGAAAAACAGACCAAGGGCATGCGCTGTTCCAGGCAGACGTTCACTCCGCGCACAAAGCGCTCGCCTACTACCGAACCCATAGAACCACCCATAAAGGCGAATTCAAAAGCACAGGCGACCAATGGCAGACCGTTTATCTGGCCTTTAATAACAATTAGCGCATCTTTTTCGCCGGTGTCCTTTTGCGCTTGCGCAAGACGGTCTTTGTAGCGCTTGCTGTCGCGGAATTTAAGCGGATCCATCGGTGTAAGTTCAGCGCCGATTTCTTCGCGCGGTTCTTCATCGAGAAAACTATGCAAACGGCGGCGCGCGCCGATGCGAATGTGGTGCCCGCACTTGGGGCAGACTTCCAGATTGCGTTCCAGCTCCGCACGGTATAACACGGCGCTGCACACCTGGCACTTCGTCCAGAGGCCCTCAGGCATCGCTTTTTTAGCTCCTCCTTCAGTGCGGATACGGGTCGGTACCAATTTTTCAAACCAGCTCATTAGATATTAACTCTGGATCACTTACTTGCGGAAGACTTATCCATGGCGCTGCGCATTTCAGCGAGCAGAGCTGCCACTTCTGGCACAATTTTCTTAGCCTGACCTGCCATCGCCTCGATCTTCTGCACTAAAGCACTGCCCACGATCACAGCATCGGCCAGCGTAGCGACTTGCGCAGCAGTCTCAGCATCTTTGATACCAAAACCTACTCCTAGCGGGAGTTCGGTCAACGCGCGGATTTGCGTTAATTTACTCGCCACTTCATCAAGGTCCAAATGGGCTGCGCCTGTCACACCCCGGATAGAAACATAATAAAGAAACCCGCGTGCTAATGCGCTAATCTTGCGAATGCGCTCAGCGGAGCTGGTCGGCGCCAGTAAAAATATCGGCGCTATGTCGCGCGCTTGCAGTGCTTCGACAAATTCACTGGCCTCTTCTGGTGGCAGATCAACGGTGAGCACACCATCCACACCAGCTTCTGCTGCTGCAGCGGCAAAAGTCTCATAGCCCATCACTTCTACCGGATTAAGATAACCCATCAACACGACGGGCGTACGTGTGTCCTGGGTGCGGAACTCGCGCACCATCCCCATTACCTCGCGCAGGCTCACGCGATGCTTAAGTGCCCGTTCGCTGGCACGCTGAATCACTGGACCATCAGCCATTGGATCGGAAAAAGGCACGCCCAGTTCAATGATATTAGCCCCCGCCTTCACCATTGCATACATAAGCGGTACGGTGATGTCAGGCTCGGGATCTCCAGCGGTGATAAACGGAATTAGCGCCTTGCGCCCTTGCGCGCGCAAGGTAGCGAAACACTGCGTGATACGGCTGGTATGCCGCGCAGGCACTGCGACCGCTTTCTGCGACACAGTGCTCATATTTTTATTCCCTCGCGGGATGCCACGGTATGAATATCTTTATCACCGCGGCCTGAAAGATTCACGATGATAATTTTATCCGCGCTCAAGGTAGGGGCGAGTTTGGTAACGTAAGCCAGGGCATGACTGGACTCCAGAGCTGGCATGATGCCTTCAATGCGGGTGAGATCGTGAAAGCCCTGCAAGGCTTCATCGTCATTGATCGCCACATATTGCGCGCGCCCAGTGTCTTTCAGCCAAGCGTGCTCAGGGCCAACGCCCGGATAGTCGAGACCGGCGGAAATAGAGTGGGTCTCAATAATCTGTCCGTCATTATCTTCTATCAGGTAGGTGCGATTGCCGTGCAACACACCGGGTCGGCCCGCACAGAGCGTCGCCGCATGACGTCCGGTAGCAATGCCATCGCCTGCCGCTTCTACTCCATAAATGGCAACCTCATTATCTTCCAGGAAAGGATAAAACAAACCGATAGCATTCGAGCCACCGCCCACGCACGCGACCAATGCATCCGGCAAGCGGCCCGCCTGTTCCAAAATCTGTGTGCGCGCCTCGCGCCCGATGATGGCCTGGAAGTCACGCACCATCATGGGGTACGGATGCGGGCCAGCCACTGTTCCAATGATATAAAAAGTATTATCCACATGCGTGACCCAATCGCGCATGGCTTCGTTAAGTGCATCTTTAAGCGTTTTGGACCCGGACTCGACGGGCACGACAGTCGCCCCCAGTAATTTCATGCGGTAGACATTCAGTGCCTGGCGCCGGATGTCTTCTGAGCCCATGTACACGATGCATTCCAAGCCCAAGCGCGCCGCTACTGTCGCCGTTGCAACGCCGTGCTGACCGGCACCGGTCTCGGCGATGATGCGCGTCTTACCCATGCGTTGCGCGAGCAGTGCCTGGCCCACGGTGTTATTCACTTTGTGCGCACCGGTATGATTTAAGTCTTCACGCTTCAAATAAATCTGCGCGCCACCCAACTGCTTGCTCCAGCGCACGGCATGGTAAAGCGGTGAAGGCCGCCCCACGTAATGCTTCAGGTCTTCATCCAGCTCTGTGAGAAAATCCGGATCGCGGCTGTACTGCTCATAGGCCAGGCGCAACTCTTCAAGCGGCCCCATCAGCGTTTCCGCCACAAAGCGTCCGCCATAAGGCCCGAAATGACCGTTAGCGTCCGGCAGCGTACCACTTTCTAGACTGCTGTATCGGGCGCTAGAGGACTTGGACACTGTGTACTCCGCGCATAAAAGCGATCATCTTGTTAACATCCTTCACACCTTTGGTAGATTCTACTCCGCCACTCACATCTACGGCATAGGGCTGGATTTTGCGTATGGCCTCTGCCACATTTTCCGGCGTCAAACCGCCTGCCAAAATAACTGGCTTGGATACCTTTTCTGGCACTTGCGACCAGTCAAACACGCGGCCGGTTCCGCCGCCTGGTTTGTTGTCGTGGTAACTGTCGAGTAGCAGACCTGCCGCATCCGAATAATCACGCGCATAGGCGTCCAGCTCTACGCCGGGGCGCATGGCTATCGCCTTGATATAAGGCCGGTCGTAGCCGCGACAATCGCCGGGAGATTCATCCCCATGAAACTGCAGCATATCAATACGCACCTTCGTTAATATTTCTTTAATCTCTGCAGGCTGTGCGTCTACAAACAAGCCCACCACTGTGACAAAGGCAGGCAGCACACGCACAATCGAATGTGCCTGCTCAGCGCTCACCGCGCGCGAACTCTGCGAATAAAACACCAGGCCAATTGCATCAGCACCCAGCGCCGCAGCCTGCGCAGCGTCTTCGGCACGTGTAATACCGCAGATTTTAACCCGTGTGCGCATGCGTTCTAAAAAGGGTACAGATTAGCAGAGAGTTGCGGTAAACCAAAATGTTCGGGATAGTCTACCCTAACCAGGGTCAAGCCCTGCGGCTGCGCTGTGACACCCCCTAAGGTACGATCGCGCGCCAGTAAGACCTCTGTAGCCCAGCCGGGTTCGCGCTCACCTGCCCCGATCGTCATCAACACGCCTGCGATATTGCGCACCATATGCTGCAAAAATGCGTTGGCCTCTAACTCCATCACCACCAGATCGCCATGCCGTTTTATATCCAGACGGCGCACGGTACGCACCGGATTTTTCGCCTGACACGACACCGCGCGGTAAGAGGAAAAATCGTGCTCTCCCAACAGGCAACGCGCAGCCGTTGCCATGCGCTCGACATCCAGAGGACGATAATACCAACTTACTTGCGTGCCTAACATGCCCGGCCGCATAGTGCGATTTAAAATGACGTAGCGATAATGACGTCCGGTAGCAGAAAAGCGCGCATGAAATTCTTCACTTACCGCTTGCGCCCACAGCACACTGACATCAGTAGGCAAATGAGCGTTAGCACCGAATACCCAGGAATATGCACTGCGCTGCGCATCGCTATCAAAATGGATCACCTGCCCGCAGGCATGCACACCTGTATCGGTACGCCCTGCCGTAACGACCCTGACCGCGTGATCTGCCACATGCGCCAAGGCCTTTTCCACATTGTCCTGTACAGTGCGTACACCCGGCTGCGTTTGCCAGCCGCAAAACCCGGCACCATTATATTCCACACCTAATGCAATTCTCATAAGAGACTAGTGCGGTAAATTTTGATTCGGGAATTGTTGACGAGCTGTGCAGCCATATTCGCAGATGTTACAAAATGCTTTAACGTACCCACCAAAAAAGTACGCCCAGGATCAGCGGATAACACCACTGGTAAAGGGGCGGACGCACATCATCGGACAATGCAACGTCCACAAGCGGAGCAGCTTCTGCACGCTTTAGTATCTGCTGAAATAAGCCTGCTGCACTCGCCCCGATGCGCACGATGGAATGGCCCGATGCACTCACCGCTGGTTTATACTGCCCTAGCAAGTGCTGCGCCTCGACTACGTTCTCCAGCGTGAGTACGATGCGCAATGCCAGCCGGTCGGCGCTAAGTCCTAGTATGGTGAGCGGCCGCGCAAGCCAATGGATAGCCGTCACCAATTGCTCACGCGAGGTCGTGCATAGCAGTAAATGCACCGCCGCCACGAGCATCACTAACGAGGCAACACGTACCACACCTGCTGCGATGCCTTCCCGGGTCGGCATACCATATAGAGGGAGCAGCGGCTGCCCAGGAGTAAACCAGAAATAGATAATCAGGAGAGATAAAAACAGCCAGCGCATGCGGCGGAGCATACGCCATAAACCCTGTGACTGACTGCCATGCTCTTCGGTACGGCGGACAAAAAGATATAAGCACGCTAACACTACGCTGGCGAGTAATAACTCCGGTGTACCTCCCAACGCCAGGCTACTGCCTATTACCAAAAACCCAACTACCCTTATCACAGGGTGGAGAGTAAAGCGGCCTGGGCTCATGCCCCGACTTGTTGCAACAGCTGTTTAGCCTGTTGACGCTGACCCTCATTACCTTCTTTCATCACCTCGTCAAGAATATCGTGCGCACCCTCAGTGTCACCCATCTCAATATACGCCTTGGCCAGATCCAGTTTGATGATAATTTCATCAGAATGTGTCATTGGTGCGGCATCTATATCTGAATCAGCCATAGCGTGTGACTTCGGCAAACTCGTATTTGCCTGGGCAAGGTCGTCAGCTTCCTTTCCCAGATCAAAATCTAATCTGTTGTCAGAGGAATTTTTTTCCAAACCGGTTTTAAGCTCTTGCTTAATATCGCTCAGATCAAACTCATGGACATCATCATGATGTCCGGCCGCCTCGTTTAATGCCCCATTAGGTTTACTGCCGCCGCTAAAACTATTACTGGCTTCTGTATTGGCGCGGGCCACCGTTATATCGGGTATGTCCAGATCAAAATCAATCGCGCTATCTGCGAACCCGAACCCCTGCTTCTTGGGTTGATCCTGGGTCAGCTCGTGTGCGAACCAATCGAGATCACCTGCCGACAGTGCGGATACATCGGTACTGGCTGGGGTGGACGCAGCTTTTGCCCCATCAACCTGAGTACTTACAGGAGCAACTCCACCGAATAAGGGGTGGTCAGGACACAATTCCTTACCCATTATCATAACGTCTTGCCACACTGGGCCGGGCCTGCCTCCCAACGAGTCGTGCAGAGCTTGAGCTTGGGCGATAAATGCGTCGCGGTTATTCGTCAGCCGATAAAGATTGAGCAATTTCACCTGAATATCATGCCGCTCTGGAGCATGGGCCAATGCCTGCTGCAGCATTTCTTCGGCTTGGGTGTAACGCTTGTAACTCAAATAGACTTCAGCTTCGGCGAGAAAATCAGGGTCAGCCGTCTCACTAGACTTAGCTGCTGTATTACCCCCGGCACTGGAAAAATCATTATCCGGGCGGGTCTTTTGCAGTGTGGCCACCGGCGCAGTAGTGGGAGGAGTCATTACCATGGAGCTCATCTGCCGTCTGCGGATGACGACCCACGCTACTGCCGCCAGCGCTAACAGCACGAGCACCAACAGGCCTTGCACCAGAGGATTATTACTCAACTGATCAAGCACACCGGAGGAGTCTGTCGGTTGCACCACTGCTGGCACTGTTTGCTTGGCTTTTTCCAGAGCGTCTACCTTGCTTTGCAAAGTAGCCAGCTCTCCATCTTTAAGCGTCGCCAAGTGCTGCATATCAGCAGCTTGTTTCTCCAGATCACCCACACGCGACTTCAGCTCTTCATTTTCCAGCTTCTTGGCTTCCAGATCTTCATTGGCTAAAGCAAGATTGCTGGCTAGCTCTTCGGTTGTCGGGCCGGCGGTTTGTCCAGGTGCGGAAGCCGTTGCAGAGGTTGCAGCAGCCGGAGCCGTCGGGGTCTGCGCGGTGTTAACTTGTGCCACCGTCTCCGGTTTCTTTGGGTCAACCGGTGCCAGTAACTTCAATCTGGCCCCATCCGACTCCACTTGCGGCGCGGATGTGGGTAGTGCGGCGGGAGACGCAACCGACTCTGGAGCAGGTGTTATGGGTTGCTCGGGTGTCGTAGTAGCGGGTGTTGCAGTTTCGGCAGGCGTAGATTTATCTGGCGTAGCAGCTGTAGGTGCTACCGGTAATGGCAAACCCAGTTTTGCCTGTTTATAAGCGGGGTCAGCCCATTGCGCATCATGCTGCTTGACTATCCTCTTTGCCTCGTCCTGACTGATAGCGGTGATCTCGCTGCGCTCAGGTACACGCAAGGTCTGATTCGCCTTGAGTGTGTTGATGTTGTCGTCTACGAAAGCATTCGGATTCACCTTGAGCAAGGCCAGCATCATCTGTTGAATACTGACTGAGTTGTCGGGCAACAAGCCTTTCGCAACACTCCACAAACCTTGCCCTTTGTTGATCGGGCCGTAGTTCGGATTGGATACTGTACTAAAAGGTGATGAAGCCTGCCCGGATGAGGCCGTCTGACTTACGGGCTTATCGGCGGGTGTCGCATCGCTCACGAAAGGTGAGGAAGCTTGAGGCGGAGTAGCAGTAGGAGATTTACCTGCCGCAGCAATATCTTCTACAAAAGGCGATGACGCTGGGTGCAGAGTAGTATCTTTATTCGCCGTGGCTGTGCTAGCTGTGTCCGTGCTAGCTGTATCTGTACTGCTCTTGCTGGCTTCCGCAGGTGGCGTCACAAACGGCGAGGAGGCGGGTTTGGTTGCAGCGGTCTTGGGTGCCTGGATAGGACCTTGCTTACCCGCCTTAAAGGTTGGCGGATCCAGCAACACGGTATACTCGCGCAACACATGACCCGATGCCCAGTTGACCTCTACTAGATAGTTGAGGAAGGGCTCCTGCACGGGCTGCTCGGTAGTAACCTTGAGATAAGGTTTGCCGTCTTTGTGTTTTTCGACTTGGAAACGCAGCTGCGTCAGTATGAAGGAGCGCTCAACACCCGCTTGCGCAAAAGCCTCAGTGGAAGCCAGGCTTGCCTTGATATCTTCCAGCTCACCAGGACGTACTGACAGTAGCTCGATCTCAGCATTCAAGGGCTGATTAAGCGCCGATCGCACGGTTATATCGCCTAAACCTAAGGCCAGTACACTCCCAGGTATCAGCAGCGTCACAGACGCCAACCACAGAGTCCATTTACGCATCATAATTTCCCCTTCATCTAGGCTCCAAAGCCCCCTTACTAATGTCTTCAACTAAATACCATTGGCAAAATCCAGGCCAAGTATTCCGCATAGATAGCCGATATTATTCGAATTCCCTTTAGAAATAGGTACTAACTCTACCTTATAGATACTCTTTTACCAGAATTTCTGCAATTTGGATACTGTTCAGCGCCGCCCCTTTACGCACGTTATCGGACACTACCCATAGATTCAACCCGCGTGGGTGAGAAATATCCTCGCGCACCCGCCCCACAAACACCGGGTCATGGCCCACGGATTCGGTGACCGCTGTGGGGTAGCCACCCGGCTTGCGCTCGTCATATACCACCACACCGGGAGCCTTGTTCAGCAAAGCTAAGGCTTCCTGCGCGGTGATTTTGTCGCGAGTTTCGATGTGCACGGCTTCGGAATGCCCATAGAACACTGGCACGCGCGCGGCGGTGGGATTCACCTGAATATCCTCATCCTCAAAGATTTTGCGTGTCTCCCATACCATCTTCATCTCTTCTTTGGTGTAGCCATTATCCTGAAACACATCAATATGCGGCAGCACATTGAAGGCGATCTGCTTGGGGTAGACCTCGGCCTTCGCCTCTTTGCCGCTGAGCAGTGCCGCGCTCTGAGTGGCCAGTTCCTCAATGGCTTCCTTGCCGGTCCCAGACACCGACTGATAGGTACATACATTGATGCGCTCGATACCCACAGCATCGTAGATGGGCTTTAAAGCCACCAGCATCTGAATGGTCGAGCAGTTAGGGTTAGCGATGATATTGCGCTTGGTATAGCCGGCAATCGCATGCGGATTCACTTCCGGCACAATAAGAGGGACATCCGGCTCGTAGCGGAAATGTGCGGTGTTATCAATGACGATACATCCGGCCGCCGCTGCCTTGGGGGCGTAGAGTTCTGACACTTCACCGCCTGCCGAAAACAAACCAATTTGCGCCTTGGAAAAATCAAAAGTGGCCAGGTCTTGCACCCTGAGATGCTTGCCCTTGAACTCGATAGTGCTGCCTGCCGAGCGAGCACTCGCCAGCAGATACAGATTACGCACCGGAAAATTGCGCTCTGCTAAAATCTCCACTAGCGTTTCACCGACCGCACCGGTGGCCCCTACGATTGCAACGTCAAATAATTTGCTCATGTTTTTATATCCCAAAAATAATTTCGCACTCTTTGCGTCTCTGTGCATTAACACTGAATATCATTTTACTAAAGCGGCAATGACCGCATCACCCATCTCACGTGTGCCGACCTTGCGCATGCCCGGCGCATAGATATCTGCCGTGCGCAGACCGTCGTCCAACACTTTATGGATAGCTGCTTCGATACGCTCTGCCAACTCCGGTTCGTCCAGAGTGTAGCGCAACATCATGGCCACTGACAGCAGCGTGGCCAGCGGATTAGCGACGTTCTTGCCTGCGATATCCGGCGCCGAACCGTGGATCGGCTCATACATCCCTTTACCGTTCACATCCAGCGAGGCCGAAGGCAGCATGCCGATAGAACCGGTCAGCATCGCGGCGCAATCGGAAAGAATATCGCCGAACATATTGCCTGTCACCATCACATCGAACTGTTTAGGTGCGCGCACTAACTGCATCGCGGCATTGTCTACATACATGTGACTCAGGCTGACATCGGGATAATTCTGCGCCACCCGCTCCATTACTTCACGCCATAATTCGGTGCACTCCAGCACATTGGCTTTATCTACCGAGCACACGCGGCGATTACGTTTCCGCGCAGTGTCAAACGCTACAATACCAATACGCTCAATCTCTGATTCGCTATACAGCATGGTATTGAAACCTTCCCGCTCGCCATTAGCCAGAGTGCGTATGCCTCGCGGCTGGCCGAAATAAATATCGCCGGTGAGTTCACGTACGATCAGAATATCCAGACCGGAAACAACGTCGGGCTTTAGCGTGGATGCATCAGCAAGTTGTGGATATAAAATCGCAGGACGCAAGTTAGCAAAAAGACGCAGTTCTTTACGCAAGCCAAGCAAGCCTTTCTCGGGACGCAAGGAAATATCCAGTGACTCCCACTTCGGGCCGCCCACCGCACCTAATAATACGGCATCGGCCTCTTTAGCAAGCGCCAGGGTGGATTCAGGCAGCGGGTGCCCCATGGCATCAATCGCTGCGCCACCGACCACGGCCTGCTCCATCTCTAGCTTGAGGCCAAACTGCTGGCGCAGGCATTCCAATACCTTCACCGCTTCGGCGACAATCTCTGCTCCAATCCCGTCACCGGGCAAGATGGCAATTTTCATAGAGTCAGGTACAAGGTAAAAGGTTCAAGTGGAAAGTAGAGGCTGAGTCGCTTAAAGACTGGTGCTTTGTGGTGACTTGTATCTTTACTCTTATCTCTTGTCGCTGCCGTCAAATAACCACGGTGCAATTTCGCGTCTCTGCTGTTCATAAGCCTTGATCTCGCTGACATGCTGCAGTGTAAGATCAATATCATCCAACCCGTTCACTAAGCAGTGTTTGCGAAATACCTCCACTGCGAAAGGGATAATTTTACCTTGTGGTGTAGTGATCGTCTGTGCAGGCAGATCAATGCTCAAGCTATAGCCGGATGCGCTTTCAACATCCTTAAAAAGCTCATCTACCGTCCCGCTATCCAGGACGATAGGCAATATGCCATTTTTGAAGCAGTTATTGAAAAAGATATCGGCAAAGCTGGGGGCGATCAGTGTGCGAAAGCCATAATCCAGCAAGGCCCAAGGGGCATGCTCACGCGAGGAGCCACAGCCAAAATTATCGCGCGCGAGGAGAACCTGTGCGCCTCGATAACGCGGCTGATTCAGCACAAAATCAGGATTTAACGGGCGCTGGCTGTTATCTCTGCCCGGTTCACCGTGATCCAGGTAGCGCCACTCATCAAACAAATTAGGCCCGAAGCCCGTGCGTTTGATGGACTTCAGAAACTGCTTGGGGATGATAGCGTCGGTGTCAACATTGGCGCGGTCAAGGGGGGCAACTACCCCCCTCACCACGCTAAACGGCTGCATTACTTGGTAGACTTTTGAATGGCTTCGCCGCCTGCTTCAATATCTTTACCTGCGCCTTCGACAGTATTGCAGGCGTTTAAGGTCAACATGCCCAATGTGATTAGCAGAATCATCCAAACTTTTTTCATATTCTCGTCCTTTATTTGTGCTCGTTAGCCTCGTCTTTGATAGCATCGCCAGTTTTTTCGATGTCTTTACCTGCACCTTCAATGGTATTACAAGCTGTCAAGCCGAATATGCTGAATAGAAACAGAAAGATTACCCATTTTTTCATTTTCATCTCCTTATGATGTCACCACACAAACCCGTTGTTTGCGCGGTTAATTTTAACCGCTTAAGGGTATGACATGCAACTAGGACACCGCCTCGCACTCGCCTACTGGATCAGGCGTTCCTGACATCCATAAAATGGCCTGCGATAGCGGCTATGGCGGCCATGGCCGGACTCACCAAATGGGTACGCCCGCCCTGACCCTGACGGCCTTCAAAATTGCGGTTAGAAGTGGAGGCACAGCGCTCACCTGGCTCCAAACGGTCAGCGTTCATGGCCAGACACATCGAGCAGCCCGGCGCACGCCATTCAAAACCCGCTGCTTTGAAAATGTCGTCCAAACCTTCAGCTTCAGCTTGGCGTTTTACTAAACCGGAGCCTGGCACCACCATGGCAAGCTTGATATTCTTCGCCACTTTACGGCCACGCACAACGCTGGCGGCGGCGCGTAAATCTTCGATGCGCGAGTTGGTACATGAGCCGATGAATATCTTGTCCAGGCGAATGTCGGTGATCGCGGTGTCGGGTTCCAAATCCATGTAGCGCAAGGCATGCTGCATGCTGCCACGCTTAACCAGATCGGCTTCATCCATGGGATTAGGCACACGCCCGTCTACCGGCACAACCATCTCCGGCGATGTCCCCCAGGTGACTTGCGGCTTAATCGTGGCGGCATCAATGTGCACGACCTTGTCAAACACTGCTTCGGCATCGCTATGTAAATCCTGCCAGGCCCGCACGGCTTTATCCCATAGCGCGCCTTGCGGAGCAAACGGGCGACCGCGCAGATATTCAACGGTCTTCTCATCGGCTGCGACCATGCCGCAGCGCGCGCCCGCCTCAATGGACATATTGCACAACGTCATACGCCCTTCCATCGTCAAAGCGCGGATGGCTGTGCCGCCAAACTCAATAGCGTGACCCGTACCGCCTGCGGTGCCGATGCGGCCGATGATAGCGAGTGCGATGTCCTTGGCTGTAATACCGTGCCCTACGGTGCCCTCCACACTGACCAGCATGTTCTTCGCTTTTTTCTGGAGGAGACATTGCGTAGCGAGCACGTGCTCAACCTCGGACGTACCAATACCTTGTGCCAAGGCTGCGAAGGCACCATGCGTAGAAGTGTGCGAATCGCCACACACCACCGTCATGCCAGGCAGTGTTGCACCCTGCTCGGGGCCGATCACATGCACTATGCCCTGGCGCACATCGTTCATCTTGAACTCGGTGATGCCAAATTCGGCACAGTTATCGTCCAGCGTTTCTACCTGCAGGCGCGAAATGGGATCAGCGATGCCTTGGGCACGATCAGTGGTAGGAACATTATGATCGGCTACAGCAAGATTAGTGTCCACGCGCCACGCGCGTCGACCTGCCAAACGTAAACCCTCAAAAGCCTGTGGCGAGGTAACTTCATGCACCAGATGACGGTCAATGTAGAGCAGCGCCGTGCCATCAGGCTCGACGCGCACGACATGCGCATCCCAGAGTTTGTCGTAAAGTGTCTTGGCGGTCATAGGACTATTTTACGCCCCGCCCTGCTTAAAACCAATCA
>JAYTIZ010000065.1:0-8049 GCA_043731445.1 Gammaproteobacteria bacterium
GGAGCAAGAGGTCGCAGGTTCAATTCCTGTCACCCCGACCAACATTCCTTAGAGGCGGTCGGGATTCCAGTCTCACGCTTCCAAATCCCAACTTTCTAGCATACTTATTCGCATAGATCGCACTAAGCCCGTTGCTCCGTAACGTGCACTACATCAGCAAAGTAACAGACTGAGGTATTATTCAGGTAGTTATGGCGACGACTGACTTAAATTACGAAGGCGTCGAACGCCTTCCGCTTACGACCTTCGCTGAGAAGGCGTATCTGGATTACTCCATGTACGTCATTCTCGATCGTGCTCTGCCGCATATAGGCGACGGTCTGAAGCCGGTGCAGCGGCGCATCATCTACGCCATGTCCGAACTCGGTTTGTCGGCCGGAGCAAAGTACAAAAAATCTGCGCGCACGGTGGGTGACGTGCTAGGTAAATTTCATCCGCACGGTGACGTGGCCTGTTATGAGGCGATGGTGCTGATGGCGCAGGATTTCTCTTACCGTTATCCGCTGGTGGATGGTCAGGGAAACTGGGGTGCTCCGGACGATCCGAAATCGTTTGCTGCCATGCGCTATACCGAAGCCAAGCTTTCCGCGTTCGCGGAGATTCTGCTGGCCGACATTGGTCAGGGCACGGTGGACTGGGTGCCTAACTTCGATGCGACGCTGGAAGAACCTGCATTGTTGCCTGCCCGTCTGCCGCACGTTTTACTCAATGGCACTACTGGCATCGCCGTGGGGATGTCTACGGACATTCCGCCGCACAACGTGGGCGAAATTACTCATGCCTGTGTTCATCTACTGGATCATCCCAAGGCCACGGTGGCGGAATTGTGCGAGTACGTGCAGGGGCCGGATTATCCCACCGAGGCAGAAATTATTACGCCACGGGTGGACATTCACCGCATGTATGAAACCGGCAATGGTTCGGTGCGTATGCGCGCGCGCTATGTGCGCGAGGATGGCGATGTAGTGATTACGGCGCTGCCTCACCAGACTTCCGGGGCACGCATACTGGAGCAGATTGCTGCGCAAATGCAGGCGAAAAAATTGCCGATGATCGAAGACCTGCGCGATGAATCAGACCACGAAAATCCTACCCGCCTGGTCATCGTGCCGCGTTCCAATCGTGTAGACATCGAGCAGATGATGGCGCATCTGTTTGTGACCACGGAGCTGGAGCGTAGTTACCGTATCAATATGAACATGATCGGTATCAATGGCCGCCCGCAGGTGAAGAATCTGCGCGACATTTTAAGCGAGTGGCTGGAGTTTCGTACCGAGATCGTGCGCCGCCGCTTGCAGTATCGTCTGGACAAGATCACGACGCGCCTGCACATCCTTGATGGGTTGCTCATCGCCTATCTGAATATTGATGAGATCATCGCGATCATCCGTAAGGAAGACAAGCCCAAGCCGGTGCTGATAAAGCGCTTCAAGCTGAGCGATATTCAGGCAGAGGCGATCCTGGAATTAAAGCTGCGTCATTTAGCGAAGCTCGAAGAAATCAAGATCAAGAGCGAACAGAATGAGCTCACAACGGAGGGTGCTGATCTGGAAAAAACGCTAGGCTCTAAACAGCGTTTGAAAACGCTGATACGCAAAGAGTTGCTGGAAGACGCTAAACGCTATGGCGATGCGCGTCGCTCACCGCTGGTCGAACGCGCAGCGGCGCAAGCCCTGGATGAAACGGAACTTGTACCCACCGAGCCAGTGACAGTCATTCTCTCTGAGAAAGGTTGGGTACGGGCCGCCAAGGGACACGATATTGATGCGCAGAGTCTGCCCTATAAAGCTGGGGACGATTTCAAGGCACGCGCCGTAGGCCGCAGTAATCAGCTTGCCGTGTTTATGGATTCTGCTGGACGTTGCTATTCGCTGCCTGCACACACTTTACCGTCAGCGCGCGGACAAGGTGAGCCGCTGACTGGACGCCTGCAGCTTCCGGAAGGGGAAAACTTTGCAGGGGTGATGCTGGGTAATCCCGAAGATCTTTACCTCCTAAGCAGCGATGCAGGGTATGGCTTTATTGCCAAGCTCAGTGATTTGTATGCGAAAAATAAAGCAGGCAAGGCGGTACTCAATCTCGCCAAAGGGGCAAAAATTGTCGCACCGACACCAGTGAGTAATATCAAGACAGACCAGGTTGCGGCTGTCACCCGCGAAGGGTACTTGCTTGTGTGCCCGCTCAAGGAATTGCCCATTCTGGCCAAGGGTAAAGGTATCAAGATCGTTAATATCCCCGCTGCGCGCCGTGGCGAGGAAGTGGTGTTAGCCACGGTGTGTATTCCTACGGGCAAGAGCCTGGTCATCCATGCCGGGCAGCGTCATCTGAGTCTGCGGCCAGCCGACATCAAACACTATCAGGGCGAGCGCGGTCGGCGCGGCCATAAATTACCGCGTGGCCTGCAACGGGCGGATCGCCTGGAGATAGGAGAATAAGACGTATAGAGGATAAGGGCTTGAACTTAAGCTTCCGTGCCCCCATCTAACGAAGTATTGAACTAAACGCGGAGTTGCCATGAAACGTATCTTCTTATTTCTAGCCACTAATATTGCCGTACTCGCTGTGCTGAGCATTTCGATGCGGTTGCTCGGCATTGACAGCTTGCTGGATAAGCAGGGCATCGGGCTTAATATGAACGCGCTAATTATTTACGCGGCCATCATCGGCATGTCGGGCTCGTTTATTTCACTCGCGCTATCCAAATGGATGGCGAAAAATATGATGGGTGCACAAGTGATTGAGCAACCAGCTAACGACACCGAACGCTGGTTGGTGGAAACCGTGCAGCGCGAAGCTCGCCAGGCGGGCATTGACATGCCCGAGGTCGCCATCTTTGATTCTCCGGCACCCAATGCCTTCGCAACCGGGATGATGCGCAACAGTGCCCTGGTCGCGGTGAGTACTGGCCTGTTGAGCACCATGAATCGCGATCAGATAGAGGCAGTGCTCGGCCACGAAGTCAGCCATGTCGCCAATGGTGATATGGTGACGTTGGCGCTGATACAGGGTGTGGTAAATACGTTCGTTGTAGTGCTTTCCAATGTAGTGGGTCATTTAGTAGATCGCTTGGTGTTCAAGACGGAGCGCGGACATGGCCCGGCATTTTATATCACTAATTTTATTGCCCAGATCGTGATAGGGATATTGGCTTCCATGATCGTCATGTGGTTCAGCCGCTATCGTGAATTTCGTGCCGATGCCGGTGGGGCCAAACTGGCGGGTGCACCTAAGATGATTTCGGCGCTGGAGAGTTTACAGCGTGCCCATGAGGCACCGTTGCCCAGTCAAATGGCGGCCTTTGGGATTTCCGGTGGGAGTATAGGGCAAGGTCTCAAGCGTCTATTTTCCACACATCCCCCATTAGAGGAACGTATCGCTGCCCTGAAGGGGATAAGCGCGTAGGGTTTGATGATTTTATTATCTCGTTTCACCTCACCATTAAAACAAGAGAACTTGCATGCCTTTGATTCGTCCCTTTACCGGACTGCGTCCTGCGCCAGCCCATGCCGCTGATGTCGTCGCGCCGCCTTATGATGTATTAAGCAGTGCAGAGGCGCGCGCCCGCGCTGCCGGTAAACCCTGGAGCTTCCTGCACATCTCTAAACCGGAGATTGATCTTCCGCCGGACACTGACCCGTACAGTCCGGACGTGTACGCCAAAGGACTAGAAAATCTCAGCACGATGGTGGCCCAAGGTATTCTCCAGCGCGATGCGCGACCGTACTACTATCTCTATCAACTCATCATGGGCACACACACAAAAACTGGCCTTGTGGCAGCGGCCTCTGTGGCAGCTTACGAACAGGGGCGCATCTGTAAACATGAATTTACCCGGCCCGACAAGGAAGATGATCGTGTGCGTCAGATTGATGCCTTGAACGCCCAGACCGGTCCGGTGATGTTGACCTATCGGCATACTCCGGCGATTGATACTATCGTTGCCGCTACCGTCCGGACCCCGCCCGAGTTTGATATTACGGCTGACGATGGGATATATCACCGGCTCTGGGTAGTGCGTGATGAAAACCAAATTGCGTTATTGTCCAAAGCGTTTGAAGCGGTGGATTATTTATACATCGCCGATGGTCACCATCGCTGTGCCGCCGCCGCTCGTGTAGCGGCAAGCCGAGGTGGTGCCGATGATGCAAGTCATCAGTATTTTTTGGCGGTGATCTTTTCCGACAACCAGATGCAAATCTTGGATTACAACCGTGTCATCCGTGATTTGAATGGTTTGTCCGCCGAACAATTCCTTAAGCGTCTGGGAGAAAGTTTTACGGTTGAGTTGAGCGGTAAGCCTGTAAAACCTGCACAGGCCGGAGAGTTCGGTATGTATCTGTCGGGACAGTGGTATCGCTTAAGTATTCGCGCCGAGCTGATTCCGCAGCACGACCCGGTCGCGCGTCTGGATGTGAGTCTCTTGGCTGATTACTGCATTGCACCCGTGTTAGGTATCAACGACCCGCGCCGCGACAAGCGCATTGATTTTGTCGGCGGCATCAGAGGCTTGGCGGAACTGGAAAAGCGCGTGGATTCGGGTGATATGGCGGTGGCTTTTGCACTCTTCCCCACCAGTATGTCAGACCTGATGGCGGTCTCCGATTCAGGTGAGGTAATGCCGCCCAAATCTACCTGGTTCGAGCCGAAGCTTGGCGACGGTCTGGTGTCGCAGGTGCTCGATTAGTAGGAAGTAACAAGACTAAAGACTAGTTGTTGCTGCTATCCGATGGCCTCTGAGAAATTATAGTTCAGCGTTTCGCTGGGCTTTTGCAGATAATGCCCTTGCACGTAATTAATTCCATACTGCCATAGCAGTGCCAGAGTGCTGGCGTCCTCTATGCCATCGGCGATGGTCATTATTTTCAAAGACTGTGCCATTTCGTGGATAGCCTTAACGATGTTCTGATTCTCGACATTACTTACAAAGTTGGTCAGCAACGATCCATCAATCCTCAGGTAATCCACACCCGCATGTAAACGTTTGAGATGGTCAAGTGATTTTGCATTACTGCCGAAATGAGATAATGCCACGTGGCAATGCAACTCTTTCGCTTTCTTGATAAATTCCTGGGTTTGTTTGAAGTGATCAAAGGCGGCGGTTTCAGTAATCTGGAACGTCAGACTGTCACCCTTCAGTTTGCTGGTTTTAAGACGCTCGCTAATCCACGGTAGCATCGTGGTATCGCTGAGCGTGTCTCCCGCTAAAGTGATGAAGAAGGCCTGTCTCTGATGACTTTGCCGTTGTGCGATCAGCACCTCAGCAGCGCGGCCTATAACCCAGCGATCAATGGCAGTGGTTAATCCGGCCCGTTCAATGATGGGCATGAAATGCTGCGCTTCGACTTTATTATCTTGATCATCAAGCAGGCGTAAAAATACCTGATAAATTTCGCCGGGTGCTCCGCGCATGCTAACGATAGGCTGGTAGATCAGGCGAAAACGGTTATTGGCTAGCGCAGCCTGAATCTGGCGTACTTCCTCTTTTAGCTTGGTCTTGTCGGTCTGTGCTTCTGCGTCCGGCGCGTACAGACAGACTTTATTACCCCCATCTACCTTGGATTTGCTGCAGGCTTTGTTGACCTGTGAAAGCAAGGTATGACTTTTCAATATCTGTTCAGTAATCATGCCGATACCGATATGACAGGTGCTCGTAACAGACTGTCCACCGGCATCATAAAAGCCTTCTTCGACGGCCTTGCGCAGAGTTTCCGCCATATCTTGGGCACGCCTGCTATCTTTATTATTCAGCAGCAGCGTGAACACGTCATCACCAAAGCGTGCCAGCAAGCCAGTATCGTTGACCGTTGTCTGTAAAAGTTTTGCGATATCACCCAATACCAGATCGCCTGCGGCGATCCCTACTTTATCCTGAATGGCCCGGAAGTTATCGAGCTCGATATACAGCAGCGCGCCGGTGGACGACCCATCGGTGGTCGTGCGTACTGCCTCGTCGAGCGCATCCAGGAAATGCTGGCGGTTATACAGTCCTGTCAGTAGATCCTGCTTGCTTAATATTTGAAGCTGCTCTTGGATCTCCTGATTATCCGAGATGTCGCGGATGATGATCTGCGTGCACGCCTCGCCTTCAATACTGGCTGGTGAAAATTCCATGCGCAGCTTGAATTCGCCGTCATCTGTGCGTAGCCCGTTCACATCCAGAGACTGGACGCTTCCTTCCGTGCTGGTGTAATTGCGTAGAAATTCCTTAAATTGTGCATGGTCTTTAGTGACGACCAAGTCCATGACAGGAGTGCCTTCTATGTCATCAAGAGCTTGATAGCCGAACTTGTTCAGATAAACTGAGTTGGCGTAGATATGCATACCGTCATGCACATAGGCAATCGCATCGCGGGAATTGTCCATTAGCGAGCGGCAGCGTTTCTCACTCTCGATAAAGGCTCTTTCGCTATGCCGAAAAGCGCGTCTATTCTGTAAGTCGCCGAACTCCCGTGTTATCACGAGTTGTAAATGTTCAGGCTGGTCTTTGTAGACTACGTCGCGCGCACCGGCTTGCAAAAATTCAAGTATGCCCGTTTCACGCGGACTGTCAGACAATAAGAGAAAGGGAATATCTTTCCCGGAATTTTTTAGTGCGGTGAGTGCGTCGGTTGCGCTGAAGTCAGTCAATTTTGCGCTACATAGGATGATATCCCATGCCTCGCCATTAAGCGCCGTTTCCATATTACTTTGCGTGGTGACGCGGGTGGGTCTCACACCGTAGCCCGCCCCACGTAATACAGTGATGACGCCTTCAGCGTCATTCGATGAATCTTCCACCAGAAGTAAGTGAAGGATATTTTCTGTCTGCACGGTGTTCCCTTACGAAGCTGTTAAGGCCTGGATAAGTATGACAGCAAAAGTTGTGCCCTGTGCAGTTCTACTTCAAAGAACAGGTAGTTTTGAGGGTGCTCCGGCTTGCTCTCGCACCAGACGTGGCACGAGATAGCCGGGCAGTTGCCCCCTTAGTTCATGTATTAACCGGGAGGCAGTGGTTTCGTCCACTTCAAAATGAGCCGTACCTTTGACTCTGTCCAAGAGGTGCAGATAATAAGGCATGACTCCTGCGTCAAACAGGGTCGCGCTGAGCTGGGCCAACGCAGCGCTGGAATCGTTAACGCCGCGTAGTAATACCGATTGATTCAACAGGGTGACTCCACGCGCGGCGAGTTGTGCCAAGGCGTAGCGTACCGAATCATCAATCTCATTAGCATGATTAGCATGAATCACCATGACCGGCTTCAGGTGTGTACCTGTCAACCAATCCAGCAGAGTGTCATCAATACGTTCGGGTAAGACGACCGGCAAACGGGTGTGGATGCGCAGGTATTGTACATGCTCTATGGCTGCGAGCTGGTTTGCCAGACTGGCCAGACGTTGATCACTGAGCGTAAGTGGATCGCCTCCGCTCAAAATAACCTCTTTGATGCTGGCATCGGCGCTGATATAAGCGAGCACTGCTTCCCACTGCGCACCGGCGGGATTGGCGCTGGAATAGGGGAAGTGCCGCCGGAAGCAATAGCGGCAGTGTATAGCGCAAGCACCGGTAGTGATGAGTAAGGCGCGCCCGTGATATTTATGCAGCAGGCCGGGAACAGGCATGGCGTCGACCTCGCCCAGCGCGTCGAAATCAAAACCGGGCACGTCCAGGTTTTCTTCGCCGAGTGGTAACACTTGGCGTAGTAAAGGGTCCAAAGGGTCGCCTTTCCGCATCCGTGCGACATAGGCTTGCGGCACGCGCAATGGAAAGGCGCGACCGCCTACATAAGCCGCAGGAAGCAGCTCGGCAGGCAAATCCAGCGCCGCCAACAAGGTGGCCGGATCGTTGATCGCCTGCGCGAGTTTATTTTGCCAGGAGGGTACGTGCCAAGTGGATGCTGTTAGGGGTATCATACGCAAGTTTTTATTCACTTCGGGAACATCATCCCAGACTGAGGGGTAAATGGCTAGCTACAGTACCAATGAATTCAAGGGCGGACTCAAGGTCATGATGGATGGCGATCCTTGCTCCATCATCGAAAACGAAATGGTCAAACCGGGCAAGGGTCAGGC
>JAYTIZ010000066.1:0-3484 GCA_043731445.1 Gammaproteobacteria bacterium
GTGTGAACATACTTGCCTTCGACACCTCCACCGAGGCTTGCTCCGCTGCCATATCTGTTTCCGGAGAGATCAGCGAGCGCTTTGAAATAGCGGCACGTGAACACTCGAAGCTTATCCTCCCTATGCTGGACACATTACTAGCCGAGGCCGGGCTGACATTATCACAGATGGACGCCATCGCCTTCGGCTGCGGCCCCGGTTCTTTCACGGGCGTGCGCATCGCCGCAGGCATCGCCCAGGGTGTAGCGTTTGGGGCTGATCTGCCCGTCGTACCTGTATCCTCGCTGGCCGCACTAGCGCAAGGTGCCTATAGAGATACGACTGCGACACATGTGCTGGCCGCGCTGGACGCACGCATGGGTGAGGTTTATTGGGGCGCTTACGAATACGACCATCATGGCATAATGATTTTAAGTGGCGATGAAGGTGTCTACCCACCAGACCAAGCGCCGATTCCAGCAGAACATAAATGGTTTGGAACAGGGAGCGGCTGGGCGGCGTATGGTGCTATTTTACAAACGCGTCTAACTGGCTTGCTCACTACCTGCGAAACACACCGCTATCCGCATGCGCGTGATATCGCTGTATTAGGTGCAGAAAAATTCAAGCAAGGCTCAAGCGTAAAAGCTGACGATGCCGTGCCCGTTTATCTAAGAAATGAAGTCGCCTGGAAAAAAGTGAAATAACTATAAAGGAATCCCATGACTAACAAAACCATTATGCTCACCGACGCACTCTATGACTATGTTGTCTCGGTTTCACTGCGCGAACCGCCATTGCTAGAACGCCTGCGTGAAGAAACCGCGCGCGGCCCAAAGGCGAATATGCAGATTTCTCCTGAGCAAGGTCAGTTCATGATGCTCTTGATACAAATGCTCGGTGCTAAAAAAGCCATAGAAATAGGTGTGTTCACCGGTTATAGCTCGCTCTGTGTCGCCCTCGCCTTACCCAAAGACGGCGAACTGATCGCCTGTGACGTGAGCGAAGAGTGGACTTCCATGGCGCGCCGTTATTGGCAGGAAGCGGGGGTCGCAGACAAGATCAACCTCCAGCTTGCCCCGGCACTCGATACCCTGGATGTATTGCTGAAAGATGGTCAGGCAGGCACTTTCGACTTCGTATTCATTGATGCTGATAAAACGGGCTACGATGCGTACTATGAACGTTCGCTGCAACTGATCCGTCGCGGCGGGTTGATCGCCTTTGACAATATGTTGCAAAGCGGACGTGTTATTGACCCTAGCAACCAGGAAGAGAATATCCTCGCCATTCGTGCACTCAATAAAAAATTGCATCACGATGAGCGTGTCTCACTCAGCCTACTGCCTATTGCCGATGGGCTCACACTCGCACTGAAAAGATAGTAAGCAGGCCAGCTTGCCCATGCCACACGTTACGCATCAACTCAGCCTGATCATACCAGGCTTGAGTACAGTCCTTGCGAAAAATGATGCCGAGCAACCTCATACTGCAGAACTCAAACTCCTGCTGGCACGTTCGGAACGGATTAGCTGTGCTGTGAATCTCGATGCACTATTGTTCGATCTCTTTGGATACGAAAACAACAGTGCTAAAAATCTGCCCATCGCACCGCTGACCTACGCTTTAGACACAAACAGGAATGAGACAGGCTGGTTGCTGCGCGCCGATCCTGTGTACATGCGTCCCGACAACGACCGTGTGCTGATGATGGGCAACGCATTTATGAACATTAGCCCGAGCGACGCCGATGTGTTGGCCCATGAGCTATGCGCACTTTTTTCCAGCTACGGTTGGAAGTTCAGTGCCCCCACTCCCAAGCGTTGGTACCTGCGCCTGCCGGAAGATCCCGGCGTATTTTTTCACTCCTTGCCGGAAGTACTCGGCCACGATGTGCATCACTATTTAAGTGACGATATGCAGAATGCCGAGCGCACTAAACTGTGGCGGCGTGTCTTGAACGAAGCGCAGATGGTGTTACATGCTAGCCCGGTGAATAGGGCACGCGAAGCGCGCGGTGAATTACCCGTCAACAGCCTGTGGTTTTGGGGTAGTGGCGCATTACCACCTGCTGCACAACCTCGCTTTGCTCAGGTATCGAGTAACGAGGTACTAAGTCTGAGCCTGACCAAGCACAGCGGCACACCCTGCTCTGCGGCAACTGCTACGGCTAAAACCTGGCTTGAGCAGGCACTCATATCTGGGGAACATCTGGTGTTCGTGGAACCTGGCAATACTCTTGAAGAGCTTAATAAAAACTGGTTGGCACCCCTCTTCACTGCACTCAAAGCACATCAACTGTCAGCACTGGATTTATATGCAGGCAACGGCAATCTGTTCCGGGCAACACCGTCCTCTGTGGGGCGCTGGTGGAAACGTCCGCGCTCGCTTAACGTGTATCAATGAAGATTGTCAGGCGCACGCCGCCAACGACTCAATTGAGTTTGCCTGACGGCCTCCCTGAAGTATTGCAACGCATCTACGCCGCACGTGGTTTGCATTCCAGTCATGAACTGAGCCATGAACTCGAACACTTACATCCGCTCGAAAACTTATCGGGTCTTGAACAAGCCGTCGAGTTGCTCAGCACCGCACTGCGCAACCACCAGCGTATTTTGATCGTTGCCGACTTCGATGCCGATGGTGCAACCTCCTGCGCGCTGGCCGTGCGCGCCCTGCGCATGATGGGCGCACAGGACGTGCGTTACGTGGTACCGAACCGTTTTGAATATGGTTATGGCCTCACTCCCGAAATTGTCGCTGTCGCGGCTCAGCAAAATCCTGATCTCATCATCACCGTGGACAACGGCATATCAAGCATCGAAGGTGTGCAGGCCGCCAAACAACTGGGCATGCATGTCCTTATCACCGACCATCACCTGCCCGGTGCCGGCCTGCCCGCAGCAGACGCCATCGTGAACCCTAATCAACCAGGTGATATCTTTCCCAGCAAAAACCTGGCAGGCGTCGGCGTGATCTTCTACGTCATGCTCGCGCTACGCGCCAAGCTGCGCACGACAGACTGGTTCAAAGAGCAAGGGCTGACCGAACCGAATCTGGCGCAACTGTTAGATTTAGTCGCCTTCGGTACAGTCGCTGATGTAGTTCCGCTCGATCACAATAACCGCATCCTCGTTGCACAAGGTTTAACGCGTATGCGCCGTGGCCAGTGTAGCGCAGGTATCCAGGCTTTGATTCAAATCTCCGCCAAGCGGCAAGAGCACATGACCAGTACCGACCTCGCCTTCGCCCTCGCTCCCCGCCTCAACGCTGCCGGGCGTCTGGAAGACATGTCGCTCGGCATTGAATGTCTGCTGAGTGATGACCTCGGCGCAGCACTTGCCATGGCGAGCCGGTTGGATGAATTGAATCGTGAGCGACGAGTGATTGAAGCGGAAATGCAGAAACAGGCTTTAACAAATCTCGCTACTATGCAATTTAATGCCGACACCCTTCCCAGCGGGCTTTGTCTGTTCAATCCAGCCTGGCATCAAGGCGTGATTGG
>JAYTIZ010000067.1:0-7258 GCA_043731445.1 Gammaproteobacteria bacterium
GCGACCACGATCATCAATTCGATAAGGGTAAAGCCTTGTTGAACCTTCTTCATTGTGTTTCTCCTGACGAGATAGAGTTGAAATTTTTTGGGTTTAGCCTGATTGTGCCCTTTGCGGCGGTGTCAGGGTGACCCCCTTTGCAGTTCTTGCACGCCTTGGTAAGGGGGCATTACCTGCTCTGAGGTGAGTTAATGCAAGACGTGCGCCAATCTTTTGGATATACGCATTTTTATGCGCATATTTTACGCTGGTGTGGGCGCTGGTAAGCGTGGCCAGGCGCTAGAGGCTTGGTGGGTCATAGTCTTGGGGTGGGGTTAAATATAGTATAAGGGCTAGGCAAGAGTCAGCTTACTATGGGTAATAGTGAGTCACAAAGTGACCAGAAATGTCAGCCTGAGCTGACATGGGGCGATCAAGCAATAGTAGATTTACTCTACAGTTAAAATATTGGCAAGCCGAGTAGAGGGGTAGTGTCTCAGTTGAAGTGTGATTAATTATTGTCATTCCGAGTGCAACGAGGAATCTGGGTAATCCCCGCCAGATCCCTCACGGAGTCTACCCTGAGTGCTTCGACCATGCTCAGCATAAACTCGGTCGAAGGGTTCGGGATGACAGGGTAAACAGAAGCTTTGTCTTGCAAGTTGTTGCGGGTAACTTGATACTTTCAGTCTTTAATTCAGGAGTCATTGTGTGTCTATCGAATTAGGGCGGGGACGTTTTCCGCAGGTGCGCATGCGCCGCATGCGCCGGGATGATTTCAGCCGCCGGTTAATGCGGGAGACTTGTCTCACGGTGGACGATCTTATCTATCCCATGTTTGTCCTGGAAGGCAAGGGCCAGCGTCAGGTGATAAGTTCCATGCCCGGCGTTGAGCGCGTGAGTATTGATGAGCTGCTGAAAGAAGTGGCAGAACTGGTGGCTTTGGGTGTGCCTGCTGTTGCGCTGTTTCCTGTTACACCTGCTGAAAAGAAATCTCTGGATGCACACGAAGCCTGGAACCCAGAGGGCTTGGCGCAACGTGCGGTGCGCAGTTTGAAAAAAGAATTTCCTGAGCTAGGTGTAATAACCGATGTTGCGCTCGACCCTTTTACCACGCATGGCCAGGACGGCTTGATTGATGACACGGGATACGTGCTGAACGACGAGACCGTGGCGGCGCTGGTGAAGCAGGCCTTGTCACATGCCGAGGCTGGTGCAGATATCGTGGCACCTTCGGACATGATGGACGGACGCATCGGGGCCATCCGCACGGCGCTGGAAGTGGCAGGCTACATTCACACCCGTATCCTGGCGTATTCGGCCAAATATGCCTCAAGTTTTTACGGCCCGTTCCGCGATGCCGTGGGTTCGGCGGCGAATCTGGGTGCTGGTAACAAATACAGCTATCAGATGGATCCGGCCAACAGCAATGAAGCCCTGTGGGAAGTGGCGCTGGATTTGGAAGAAGGCGCGGACATGGTGATGATCAAGCCAGGCATGCCGTATCTCGACATCGTGCGCCGTGTGAAAGATCAGTTCGGCGCACCGACTTTTGTGTATCAGGTGAGTGGTGAATATGCGATGCTCATGGCAGCAGTGCAAAACGGCTGGCTGGACGAGCGCGCTGTGGTGATGGAGTCGCTGCTTGCCTGCAAGCGCGCTGGAGCGGACGGAATTCTCACGTATTTCGCCAAGCGTGCTGCGCAGTGGCTAAAGTCTGCTAGTTGAGCAGGGCTGGTCATATTACTGTCACAAAACCTTCATATGATGGCGCGGTGAACGATATTGACCTGAGGCAGCCTGAACTTTACATCAACCGCGAACTGAGTCTGCTGGAATTCAACAAGCGCGTGCTGGAGCAGGCTACGGATAGCGCCACGCCGCTGCTGGAAAGACTGCGCTTTCTGTGCATCTGTAGTACTAATCTCGACGAATTTTTTGAGATCCGCGTATCAGGCTTAAAGCAGCAGGTGGTGTTTGGCGCTGTGCATACCGGGCCGGACAATATCAGCCCGCAAGATGCGCTCAAGCGTATCAGCGAGATCGCACACAAGCTCGTTGCCGAGCAATACCGTACGCTCAACGAAATATTAATTCCGGCGCTGGCCCAGGAAAAAATCCGCTTTGTGCGGCGTACGCAGTGGAAGCCTAAACAGGCGGAATGGGTAAAACGTTACTTCAATAATGAATTGCTGCCCGTGTTGAGCCCGCTGGGGCTTGATCCATCGCATCCTTTTCCGCGCATCCTTAATAAGAGTCTGAACTTTATTGTGTCGCTGGAAGGCAAAGATGCCTTCGGTCGTAATAGCGGTGTAGCCATCGTGCAGGCACCGCGTTCATTGCCGCGCTTGATTCATCTGCCACGCGAGTACTCCAAGGGGCCATACGATTTTGTATTTCTTTCTTCGATTATTCATGCGCACGTAGGTGATCTCTTCCCGGGGATGAAGGCGACAGGCTGTTTTCAGTTTCGCCTGACGCGAAATAGCGAGCTGTTTGTTGAAGAAGAAGAAATTAAAGACCTGCTGCATGCGCTGGAGGGTGAACTGTCGACGCGCCAGTATGGTGAAGCGGTGCGACTGGAGGTGTCGGACAATTGCCCGGCGGAGATGGCGAATTTTCTGCTGCAACAGTTTGAGTTGAAGCAGGAGGATTTGTATCAGGTCATCGGTCCGGTAAATCTGAACCGGTTGCTCGCGATCTATGATTTAGTAGACCGCCCTGATCTCAAATACCCAGCCTTCGTGCCCAGTATCCCGCGCCGCCTGGAGCAGGATAGCGATATGTTCAGCGTGATCCGGCGTGGTGACGTGCTGCTTAATCATCCCTTTGAATCGTTTGCTCCGGTAGTAGATTTTGTACGCCAGTCAGCGCTGGACCCTAATGTGTTGGCGATCAAACAAACGCTTTACCGCACGGGGCCAGACTCGGCAATGGCCGATGTATTGGAGCAGGCCGCGCGGGCAGGGAAAGAAGTGACGGTGGTGGTAGAGCTGCGCGCGCGCTTTGATGAGGCAGATAACATCAATCTCGCTACGCGCTTGCAGGAGGCGGGGGCGCATGTGGTGTACGGTGTAGTGGGTTATAAAACGCATGCCAAGATGAGCTTAGTAGTACGCCGCGAAGGCAAACGCCTGCGCCGTTATGCGCATCTGGGCACGGGTAATTATCACTCGCGCACTGCGCGTGTTTACACCGATTATGGCCTGCTGACCTGCGACAAAGACATCGCCGACGATGTGCACAAAGTATTTCAGCAACTCACGGGCTTAGGCCGTGCCATTAAGCTCAGAAAAGTTTTGCAGTCACCCTTTACTCTGCAAAAGACTCTGCTGGAACTGATTGCCCGCGAAGCAGAGTATGCGCGTCAGGGTAAGCCAGCCCAGATCATTGCTAAGATGAATGCGCTGGATAATCCACAAATCATTTTGGCTTTATACGAGGCGGCACAGGCCGGAGTGAAGATTGATTTAATCGTGCGCGGGATCTGTTGTCTGCGGCCGGGTATTCCCGGCGTCTCGGAAACGATTCAAGTGCGCTCCATCGTGGGCCGCTTTTTGGAACATAGCCGGGTGTTTTATTTCTTGAATGAAGGGAATGCCGCCACGTATTGTTCCAGTGCGGACTGGATGAGCCGCAATTTTCTGCGCCGGGTTGAAACCTGTTTCCCGATTGGGGATCAGCGTCTGGCCAGCCGTATTCTGAATGAGGGTTTACTGCCTTATCTCAGTGACAACACCAATGCCTGGCAGTTACAGACCGACGGAAGTTATAAGCGCATCAAGCCCGGAAACCAGAAGCCGCGCTCGGCGCAGCAATTTCTGTTGCATGAGTTGGCGGACTAACTATTGTACTAGCTGACCCGTAACTGTATCTGCATTGCTTTTAAGTACCTGGACTCTTGCGCCAGATCAGCTTGCGTGAGTGGGTGTTTATTAAGCCAGCCCCTTGGGAATTTCACTTGCAGTATTTTTGGGGTAGCAATGAGCTTCAGTTTAGGTGAAGCTTGCTCACTGCGACTACGGTGCAGAAGTACGGCGGTTCTCAGCAACACACTCAGACGTTGGGTGATCTTGGCCAGGCCATCGGGCAGTTCCTTGAAAAGGATCGGCGCAGGTTTACTGCGTTGACTTAACATCAGGGCCGTCAGCAATTGCTGATCCTGTCGCGAAAACCCTGGCATCTCGGAATTGGCGACCAGATAGGCACTGTGCCGGTGGTAGGACTGATGGCTCACGGCAAGGCCTAGCTCGTGCAGTTGCGCTGCCCAGCCCAGCAGATTGGCATATTCCGTTAGCTTCCATGCGTCAGCAGTTTGGGTTAATAAAGCAGATGCCGTGTGTGCCACCCGTGCGGCCTGTTTACTATCCACATGATAGCGTGCGCAAAGTGCGGCGACAGTGTGTTCGCGAATATCCTTGTGGCGGATGCGCCCTAGTAAATCGTAAAGTAGTCCTTCGCGCAAAGCGCCATCAGAGACCGTCATGTGCTCCAGGCCCAGACTTTCAAAGATCGCGAATAGAATCGCCACACCACCGGGAAACACCGCCGCTCGCTCGCTGCGCAGCCCTGCCAGTTTCAGTTTACTGACATGGCCCAAGCTGAGCAGACGCTTACGCAGTTTACGCAGACTGTCGTACGTGATGCCTTGATCGCTCCACCCGTTAGCACGTACGACGTCGTGGATGGCGTTGATGGTGCCAGATGCGCCGATGCAGATTTCCCAACCGATGCTGCGATACTGTGCCGCGAGAGTTTGCAGTTCTTGCCGGGCAGCGATTTCCGCACGCTGCAAAGTGGTGCGGGTGATGGAGCCATTGGGAAAATGGCGGCGGCTGCCACTCACGCAGCCGAGCTCGACGCTTTCCACATGCTGGGCTTCGAGTCCCTTCCCGATAATAAATTCGGTGCTGCCGCCGCCGATATCAATCACCAGGCGCTGTTTTCCGTCGTGGGGAACGGTACGCGCCACGCCTAAATAAATGAGTCGGGCTTCTTCGCCACCCCCAATAATTTCGATAGGGTAACCCAGCGCCCGTTGCGCGGCCCTTAAAAAGGGGCGGGCATTCTTGGCCTGGCGCAGAGCGTTGGTGCCGACTACGCGTACACTACCGGGTGGCATGCCACGCAGGCGTTGTCCGAAACGGCGCAGGCAGGCGAGTGCACGCAACTGCACGGTTTGCGTGAGACAATTTTTTTTATTGAGGCCAGCGCCGAGCTGCACCATTTCGCGCAGACGGTCCAGGGTATGTAACTGGCCACCGGCGAGGCGCGCGATGATCATGTGAAAGCTGTTGGAGCCCAGATCTACGGCGGCCAGGGTTTCCGGCAATTTAGCTTCGTGAGATTTTCTGCGCGGCGCGGTTTTTGTGGGCTGTTTTAACATTATTGCCTTAATATAAGCGTAAGCTCATCTGCAGTTCACCTATTCTATTCTACTATGCCCGACTTATTCGACTTTGAACGCAAATCTGATCGCTATGCCGTGATGGGTAATCCCGTTGCACATAGCCGGTCGCCAACTATCCATGCGGCATTTGCGCGGCAGTGCGGGCATCAGCTCACCTACACGGCTATTCAGGTGGACGTCGGCGGCTTTGCGCAGGCCGTGGATCATTTCCAGGCCGCCGGAGGGCGTGGCCTCAACGTTACTGTCCCCTTCAAACGTGAGGCCTGGGAATTGTGCGACGTGCGCAGTGCCCGCGCCGAACAAGCCGGTGCGGTGAATACTATCAGCTTCCAGCCGGACGGCAAAACGCAAGGTGATAATACCGACGGCGTGGGCCTGATAGGTGACATCTTAATGAATCATGGTGGGCAGATTAGCGGGCGGCGCGTGCTGGTGCTCGGCGCGGGTGGTGCGGTGCGCGGTGTGCTGGGGCCAATCATGGAACAACAGCCTGACGAACTGGTGATCGCTAACCGCACGGTGGATAAGGCGCGCGAGCTAGCCGCTGAGTTTGATGCGCTGGGAAAAATAGCAGCCTGTACTTATTCCGCACTGGCCGGAAAATCATTTGATCTCGTCATCAATGGCACGGCGGCGAGTCTGCAAGGCGAATTACCACCTCTTCCTGAAGATATTTTAGCCAAGGGCGCGTGGTGTTACGACATGATGTATGGTGCCAGTTCGATTACTTTTGTGCGCTGGGCTGAGGCACACGGTGCCGACAAGGCGCTAGATGGTCTGGGTATGCTGGTGGAACAGGCGGCGGCATCGTTTTACATCTGGCGCGGCGTGCGGCCCGACACTGCGCCGGTGATAAAGGAGTTGCGACGCAGCTTATGATTATCGGAGTACCCAAAGAAATTAAGGACAACGAATACCGCGTGGGCTTGGTGCCCGCGGGTGTGAAGGCGCTGCACGAGCAGGGCGCTAGCGTGTTGATCGAAAGCGCGGCGGGCACGGGCAGCGGCATCACCGATGAGGAATATATTGCCGCCGGTGCGGAGATTGTCTCCACGGCCGCCGAAGTGTGGGCGCGTGCGCAGATGATTGTTAAGGTGAAAGAGCCCAGCGAACCGGAATACAGTTTGATGCGCGCCGGGCAGGTGCTATTTACTTACCTGCATCTCGCCCCCAACCCGGCGCTCACGCAAGCGCTGTTGCAGAAAAAGGTGACAGGCATTGCCTACGAAACCATCACCAATGCGCAAGGTGAATACCCGCTGCTCATTCCGATGAGCGAGATCGCGGGGCGTATGTCTATCCAAATCGGCGCGGCGTATCTGGAGCGACCTAACGGCGGGCGTGGCGTGCTGCTAGGGGGTGTGCCCGGTGTGTTGCCTGCCAAGGTAGTCATCATCGGCGGCGGAACCGTGGGAAAAAACGCAGCCAAGATGGCGGTTGGTCTGGGCGCAGAAGTCACTATCATTGATCGTAATCTGGCGCACCTGCGCCATCTGGACGATCTGTTCGCCGGCCAAATCCGCACGCTGGTCTCTAACACTTATAATATCTGGGACGCCATCAAGAACGCTGACCTAGTGATCGGAGCCGTACTCCTCCCTGGCGCCTCTGCACCCAAGCTCATTACTCGTGACATGTTGTCGTGCATGCACAAGGGCGCGGTGATCGTGGATGTTTCAGTGGACCAGGGTGGTTGTGTGGAAACCTCGCATCCCACGACACACAGCCACCCCACATTTGTTGTGGACGATGTGTTGCATTATTGTGTCGCCAACATGCCCGGTGCTGTGCCGCGCACTTCGACCTTTGCGCTCACGAACGCAACCTTGCCGTATGTGTTGAAACTCGCCAGTGATGGTTTTTTGAAAG
>JAYTIZ010000068.1:0-5671 GCA_043731445.1 Gammaproteobacteria bacterium
GCTTTATTGGTGATTGACGTGCTGGTAAGTATCGCCCTGGTGGCGTTAATACTGATTCAGCACGGGAAGGGCGCGGATATGGGTGCGGCCTTCGGTAGTGGTGCCTCACAGACGGTGTTCGGCAGCCAGGGCTCAGCTTCGTTTTTGACGCGCAGCACAGCGATTCTGGCCGCACTGTTTTTCGTTGTGAGCCTGTGGCTCGCCTATCTGGGCGGACAGCAACATAAAACGGGTAGCGTGGTAGACAGACTGCCCGCAGAGCAAACTGGCTTGCCCGTACCTGTGGTGATTGAACAGTCAACAAGCACCAGTGTGTCACCGTCTACGTCACCACAAGCTCCCGCATTGGGTACCTCAACTCAGCCGGATGAGAAAAAGCCTGCTGATGTGCCTACGCAGTAAGGATCAATCACTACGAGCCGATGTGGTGGAATTGGTAGACACGCCGTCTTGAGGGGGCGGTGGCGCAAGCTGTGCCGGTTCGAGTCCGGCCATCGGCACCATTCAGTTGATTGATTTAGTACTTAAACGTGTACATTCTTGCTTGACGTAAGACGGCCTTCTGGCTTAGTCTTTCTAAGATTTAGCGCTGAAGTTTTAAGAGGTGTAAGTTGTACATTTACGCCTAAGTTCGGCTGCCCGTGAACAGATGAGAGGTCACGCTTGTTAGAAAATTATCTGCCCATTTTGATCTTTATCGTGATTGGCATTTTATTTGGTGTATTGCCTATCGGGCTGGGCTTTCTCGTGGCCCCCAACCGCCCCGATAGCGAAAAAAACTCACCTTATGAATGTGGGTTTGAAGCCTTTGAAGACTCACGCATGAAGTTCGATGTACGTTACTACCTCGTTGCCATCCTCTTTATTATCTTTGATTTGGAAATTGCCTTCCTATTTCCCTGGGCAGTCTCCCTTAATCAGATCGGCTTGTTTGGTTTCCTGGCGATGTCAGTATTCTTGGGTGTTCTCGTTATAGGCTTCATCTATGAGTGGAAGAAGGGAGCGCTCGAATGGGAGTAGAAGGTATTTTCGAGCAGGAGACTTTGACTCCTACGGATAAAGGTATTTTCACTACCACCGCCGATGTGGTGATCAACTGGGCGCGTACCGGTTCGCTGTGGCCGATGACCTTTGGGCTGGCCTGTTGCGCAGTGGAAATGATGCATGCGGGTGCGGCGCGCTATGATGTGGACCGCTTCGGCGTAGTATTCCGCCCTAGCCCACGCCAATCCGATGTAATGATCGTCGCTGGAACTTTGGTCAACAAGATGGCCCCAGCGCTGCGCAAGGTCTACGACCAGATGTCTGAGCCGCGCTGGGTTATTTCCATGGGTTCCTGCGCGAATGGCGGTGGGTACTACCATTACTCTTATGCCGTCGTTCGTGGCTGTGACCGTATTGTTCCGGTGGATGTGTATGTACCAGGCTGTCCGCCTACGGCAGAAGCATTATTGTATGGCATCATACAACTGCAAAATAAAATCAAACGCACTAATACCATCGCACGCTGAGTATTTACTTCTATGTCCGATACTACTCAGCCCTTGTCTGCGCGCCTTCGCCAACACTTCGGAGGCTTTCTCACCAGCCTTAAAGAGGCCGCCGGTGAAGTCACTCTGGAAATCCCGCGCGAAAAATTACTGGAAGTCTGTCACGCACTGCGCACCGAATCAGTTTTTTCTTTTGAGCAGTTAATGGATGTCTGCGGTGTAGATTATCTGGAGTACGGCCAAGGTTCGCGTGGTGTCACCGGCTTGATCGCTGAAGATGTTATTGAGTACCCCGATTACCCGGAACAGCCTTGGGAAGGCGCACGCTTTGCTGTGGTCTACCACTTGCTTTCCCTCAAACACAATGAACGTCTGCGTCTGCGCGCTTTCACTGACGAAGATATGCCAGTCGTGGATTCAGTAGTATCCATATGGGCTTCAGCCAACTGGTTTGAACGCGAAACATTTGACCTGTTCGGCATACTTTTTGAAGGCCATCCGGATCTGCGCCGTATTCTCACCGATTACGGTTTTGTCGGTTACCCTTTCCGCAAAGACTTTCCGCTCATTGGCAACGTAGAAATGCGTTACGACCCGGAAAAAAAGCGCGTGATTTATCAACCTGTCACCATCGAAAATCGTGTTCTCGTCCCGCGCGTCATCCGCCGCGATCAGCGCTACGTTGTTACCGGAATGACCGATGGAAATTCGTAACTACACCATGAATTTCGGGCCACAACATCCCTCAGCTCACGGGGTGTTACGGCTGGTGCTGGAAATGGACGGCGAGACGATTGTGCGCGGTGATCCGCACATCGGCTTGTTACATCGCGGCACAGAAAAGCTCGCTGAGAGTAAACCTTATAACCAGAGTATCGGCTATATGGATCGCCTCGATTATGTCTCGATGATGTGCAACGAACATGGCTATGTACTAGCTATGGAAAAATTATTGGGTATTGAGCCACCGCTGCGCGCGCAATATATTCGTGTAATGTTCGATGAGATCACGCGCATTCTGAATCACCTATTGTGGCTGGGCGCACATGCCTTGGATATCGGTGCCATGACGGTGTTTTTATACGCCTTCCGAGAACGCGAAGATTTGATGGACTGCTACGAAGCAGTTTCTGGTGCGCGTATGCATGCTACGTATTACCGCCCGGGCGGGGTGTATCGCGATTTGCCAGACCAGATGCCGCAGTACCGGGCTTCTAAATGGCATACGGAAAGAGAAACAAAAAAACGTAACAGTAACCGTCAGGGTTCGTTACTGGATTTCATTGAAGATTTTACGCAACGCTTCCCGACGTATGTGGATGAATACGAAAACCTGCTGACGGACAACCGCATCTGGAAACAGCGCACGGTCAATATCGGTATAGTCACTCCGGAGCGTGCTTTGCAGCTCGGTTTCACTGGTCCCATGTTGCGCGGTTCAGGCATCGCCTGGGATCTGCGCAAGAAACAACCTTATGAAGTTTATGATCGTCTGGACTTCGATATCCCGGTAGGTGTGAGTGGTGACTGCTATGACCGTTACCTGGTACGTGTGGAAGAGATGCGCCAGTCCAACCGTATCATCCGCCAATGCATTGACTGGCTGCGCGCTAATCCAGGCCCGGTGATGATTCAGGATCACAAGATCGTACCGCCACGGCGCGAAGAAATGAAAGGTGATATGGAGTCACTGATCCATCACTTCAAACTGTTTACTGAAGGTTTCTGCATTCCGGAAGGGGAGGCCTATGCCGCAGTCGAAGCCCCCAAGGGTGAGTTTGGTGTTTACCTGATCTCCGATGGCGCCAACAAACCCTATCGCCTGAAAATACGCGCGCCAGGTTTTGCCCATATGGCGGCGCTGGATGAGATGATCCGTGGTCACATGTTAGCCGATGTCGTCGCCATACTTGGCTCACAGGATATTGTGTTTGGGGAGGTTGACCGCTGATGTCACAGACCCAAACCAAACTCACGACTGATTTGTTATCGACCGAACAGCGTGCCGAGATTGACGGCTGGATAAGTAAATATCCGCCGGAGCAAAAGCGCTCTGCGCTCATTGCTGCGCTGCGTATAGTGCAAAATACCAATGGATGGCTGTCTCCAGAGTTAATGGATGCCGTTGCCGATTATCTGGAGCTGCCGCGTATCGCAGTGTATGAAGTCGCTACGTTTTATTCGATGTTTGATTTGAAGCCGATCGGTCGTCACAAGATATGCATCTGCACCAATATCTCGTGTATGTTGTGCGGTTCCGGCGAGATTGTGCGTCATCTGGAAAAAAAATTGGATGTCCGCCTCGGTGAAACCACCGCAGACGGTAAGTTCACACTCAAAGAGGTCGAGTGTTTGGCGGCTTGTGCGGGCGGCCCGATGTTTCAGATTGGCCAGCAATTTTATGAGAACCTCACGCCAGAAAAGGTAGATAGCATCCTGGGGAGCCTAGCCTAACATGGCCAATGAAGTTTGTTTTCGTAATCTGCATCTACCAGAACCATGGACACTTAAAACGTACCAGAGCACGGGCGGCTATGGCGCGTGGAAGAAAATTCTTACTGAGAAAACTCCCGCCGATGAGATCGTTTTAGAAGTAAAAAAATCTGCCTTGCGTGGACGGGGCGGGGCAGGGTTCCCTACCGGCCTTAAGTGGAGTTTCATGGCGCGCAATGTGCCCGGGCAAAAGTACATTGTTTGTAATTCTGATGAAGCCGAGCCGGGCACCTTCAAAGACCGCGACATCCTACGTTATAACCCGCATGCATTGATTGAAGGTATGGCGATTGCCGCTTACGCCATTGGCGCAACGCTGGGCTACAACTTTATGCGTGGAGAGTTCGGCGGTGAACCTTATCAGCGTTTTGAAGCTGCCCTGGCTGAAGCTCGTGCTGCAGGCTACATTGGTCAGAACATTCTAGGCTCCGGTTTTAATTTCGAGCTTTATAGCACGCTGGGTGCTGGCGCTTATATCTCCGGCGAAGAAACGGCCATGCTGGAAACTATTGAGGGCAAGAAGGCTTTTCCGCGCTTTAAGCCTCCATTTCCGGCGACTTACGGCTTGTATGGCCGTCCTACTATTTGCAACAACACGGAAACGCTGGCCTCTATTCCGCTGATTATGCAAAACGGTGGGCAGTGGTTCCTGGAGATTGGCAAACCTAATAACGGTGGCCCCAAAATATTCTCTGTGTCTGGACACGTTAATAAGCCCGGCAATTACGAGGTTCCTCTGGGGACGCCCTTTGCTGAATTGCTGGACATAGCCGGTGGAGTTCGCACTGGGCATAAACTCAAAGCAGTGATTCCTGGTGGCTCTTCGGTCCCGGTTCTACCCGCCGAGGTCATGATGGACCTTACCATGGATTATGATTCGCTCTCCAAGGCAGGCTCTATGCTGGGTGCCGGATCACTCATTGTCATGGATGATAGTACTTGTATGGTCAATGCCTTAGCACGTATTTCTCACTTCTATTATGAAGAGTCTTGCGGGCAGTGCACACCCTGCCGTGAAGGGACGGGTTGGTTATCACGTGTTATCCATCGCATTGAGCATGGGCTAGGCAAGCCCGAAGACCTCGATCTGCTTACCGATGTCGCCAACAAGATTGAGGGGCGCACTATCTGCGCGCTAGGTGATGCCGCAGCTCTGCCAGTAACCAGTTTTATCAAGCACTTCCGCTCTGAATTTGAGTACCATATCGAACATAAGCAGTGTATGACGGGCACCTATTAGCGGAACTGGCGATGATAGAAATTGAAATCAATGGCATCCCCATCAAGGCGCGCGACGGGGCAATGATAATCGAGGCTGCTGACGAGGCAGGTATCGCTATCCCGCGTTTCTGTTATCACAAAAAACTTTCCATCGCCGCCAATTGCCGCATGTGCCTCGTCGAAGTTGACAAGACAGTAAAACCTTTGCCAGCCTGTTCCATTCCCATCAGCGATGGCATGAAGATATTCACCCAGTCGCCCAAGGCGCTAATGGCGCAGAAGGGCGTGATGGAATTTCTGCTCATCAATCATCCGCTCGATTGCCCTATCTGTGACCAGGGTGGCGAATGTGAATTGCAGGATGTGGCAATGGGCTATGGACGTGATCTGTCGCGCTATCAGGAAAAGAAGCGCGTCATCAAAGACAAAAACCTTGGCCCGCTGATATCGACCGATATGACCCGCTG